>CAILKC010000681.1 GCA_903834675.1 uncultured Victivallales bacterium
AGGTCTTCCAGGCCTCTGGTTATGTTGCGCGCAACATAAGGCGAGGTCTGGTCTTCCGATCTCATACTTTGTGCCGCTGCCGCAGGCACCCAAGGAGGAGCAGCAGGAAACGTGGGGGGGGCGTATGTTCGTTAGGCTTTATTTCCGGCATCGTAAACAGACGCCAAGGTGCTATTCTTGTTCTAGTGTATAACGCAATATGCTGATAACCATTATCTTCTGTGGGAACGGCACCGGCGTAATAACCATTATCTTCTGTGGGAACGGCACCGGCGTATTATCCTCTGTGGGAACGGCACCGGCGTATAGAGCCTGGCCCAGTGCCCCCCAATCCAATCACGCCAGTTGCGAGGGGCCTGTTCACCCGTCGTCCCTGATTTGGTGAGGGCTGGCTTCCTCGCGGCGGGCCGGAATGACCATGTAGCCAAACCCGGGTTCGCGGCAGGCACTGGCCGAAGCCCTGGAGCGCTGGCTGCTCCCCGCACCCGCTCAGGCGGCTTGGGTGAATCGAGTGCTGGGTGACGAGGCCACCGCAGGCGAGATCCTGGCCCTCTTCCTGGACGACCTGCCGCGGCAGATCGCGGTGTTGAAGGTCTACCTGGAGCCTGGCGTCGCCGACCGGTGGCGCCTTCCTGCCTCAGCGAGCCTCGAAGTCGATGCGCGGGTCGACCGCCGTGTAGCACAGGTCGCTGATCAAGGTGAGGAGCAACCCCATCAGGGTCGAGATGTAGAGCGAGGCGAACATGATGGGGTAATCGCGCTTCATGGCCGCCTCGAAGCCGAGCAGGCCCAGGCCGTCCAGGCTGAAGATGACCTCCACCAGCAGCGAGCCGGTGAACAGCATGCGCACCAGTTCGGCGGGGAAACCGGCGATGATGATGAGCATGGCATTGCGGAAGACGTGCCCGTAGAGGACCTGTCGGTCGCTGAGACCCTTGGCATAGGCGGTCAGCACGTACTGCTGGTGGATCTGGTCGAGGAACGAGTTTTTGGTCCACATGGTCAGCGTGGCGAAGCCGCCGAGGGTGATGGCGGTCACCGGCAGAATCATATGCCAGAGGTAGTCGGTGACCCGGGCGCAGAGGCCGAGGCTGTGCCAGTTCTCCGAGACCAGGCCCCGCAGCGGGAACCAGGAGAAGTAGCGGCCGCCGGCAAAGACCACGATCAGCAGGATGGCAAAGAGAAACCCCGGGATCGCGTTGGCGATAATCACCACGGTGCTGGTCCAGAGGTCGAAGCGGCTGCCGTCCCGCACCGCCTTGGCCACGCCCAGCGGGATCGAGATCAGATACACCAGCAGCGCCGACCACAGCCCCAGCGAAATCGACACCGGCAGCTTCTCGCGCACCAACTGGAGCACATTACGGTCGCGGAAGAAGCTGTTGCCAAAGTCGAAGCGCAGGTAGTCCCAGAGCATCTTCCCGAAGCGCACATGAAGCGGCTGGTCGAAGCCGAACTGCTTCTCGAGGTCCTTGATCAGGGCCGGATCGAGGCCGCGGGCGCCGCGGTACTTGCTGGTAGCCTCGCCGGAGAGCTGGCCGGCGGAGCGCGGGGCGCGGGTGCCGGAACTGGCCTCACTGCCGACGTTGCCGGTCATGCGGCCGGCCGGGTCCACGGCCGTACCCTTGATCTGGGCGAGGATCTGCTCGACCGGGCCCCCCGGCGCAAACTGGATCACCACGAAGTTGATCAGCAGGATGCCGAAGAGTGTCGGCACGATCAACAGCAGACGTCGCAGTGCGTAGGCCCACATGGTTCTACCGCCTGGTCTCTTGGTTGCCCAGTGCCCGCCGGGGGTCAAAAACGTCGCGCACCCCTTCGCCAATAAACACCACCAGGGTGAAGGTCACCGCCAGAACGAGGAACGCAGTCAGGCCCAGCCAGGGTGCGTGCAGGTTGGCCTTGCCCTGCTGCAGCATCTCGCCCAGGGACGGCGAACCGGGGGGCAGGCCCAGTCCCAGAAAGTCCAGTGAGGTCAGGGTCGTCAGCGAGGCCGCGAGGTTGAAGGGCATGAAGGTCAGCGTCGTGACCATGGCGTTGGGGAGCACATGGCGCAGGGCGATGCGCACCCCCGACAAGCCCAGAGCCCGGGCCGCCCGGACGTACTCGAGGTTGCGGGTGCGCAGGGTCTCCGCTCGAACCACAGACACCAGCCCCATCCAGTTGAACAGCAGCAGCAACGTCAACAGCGTCCAGAAGCTCGGCACGACGAAGGAGGCCATGATGATGAGCAGATACAGCGAGGGCATGGAGCCCCATAGTTCCATGAAGCGCTGGACCACAAGGTCAACCCAGCCTCCCGCGAACCCCTGCCACAACCCCATCAGCACTCCCACCACGGTGCTGATGCCAGTCAGAGTGAAGCCGAAGAGCACCGAGAGCCGAAAGCCGTAGAGGGCCCGCGCCAAGACATCGCGACCCTGATCATCCGTCCCCAGCCAGTGCCGCGAACTGGGTCGGGCCGGCGACGGCTCGGAGCTCTCCCGGTCGACGGTGCGGTAGCTCCAGCGTACCGGCGGCCAGACCACCCAGCCCCCGCCGGCCTTGATAAGGTCGTCCAGCAACAGCGGATCGCGGTAGTCGGCCTCGGTCTCGAAGTCGCCGCCAAAAGCGGTCTCCGGATAAGCCCGCAGGGCAGGCACATACCAGTGCCCTTTGAAAATGATAAGCAGCGGCTTGTCGTTGGCAACGAACTCCGCCGGCAGGGCGACCAACAAGAGCCCGAGGAACACCCACAGCGACCAGAAGCCCCGCCCATTCCTGCGGAAACTCGCCAGGCGGCGCCGGGTCAGCGGAGACCAGTTCTTGGGGCGGAATCCGATCACCACAGGGGCCTTCCTCTTGGGTTACCTTGCGACCGCGCCGTCTGCCAAGGCCTTCAACTCGAATGCGGCCGCCATCAGAGCCTGCGTGTAGGGCTCCTGCGGCTGGCCGAGAATCTGCTCGGCAGGCCCTTCCTCCACCACGCGGCCATTCTGCATCACCAGCACATAGTTGCAGAGGGCGTGGATCACCTTCAGGTCGTGGCTGATGAGGAGGTAGGCCAGACCCTCGCGGCGCTGCAAGTCCGCCAGAAGCCGCAGGACCTCCTTCTGCACCGTCATGTCCAGCGCCGAGGTCGGTTCGTCCAGCACCAGAAAGCGCGGTTTGAGCACGAGGGCCCGGGCCAGGGCGAGGCGCTGCCGCTGGCCGCCCGAAAACTCGTGCGGATAGCGATGGCGGGTCTCCGGGTCCAGCTCAACCTGGCGCAAGGTGTCCACCACCAGCGCCTCGCGCTCGGCAGCCCCGATCTCGGGGTGGTGGACCTGCAGCCCCTCGCCGACGATGTCGCCCACGCTGAGGCGCGGGCTCAGCGCCCCGTAGGGATCCTGAAAGACGATCTGCATGTGGCGCCGCAACGGCCGCATGGCGCGGAACCCGAGCCCGGAAAGCTCCGTGCCGGCAAACAGCAGCCGCCCCTCGATGAAGGCCGCGCTTCGCGGGATCAAACGCAGCAGGGCATAGGCCACGGTGGACTTGCCCGAGCCGCTCTCGCCCACCAGGCCCACGGTCTCGCCCTGGCGCACCCGCAGACTCAGGCCGTCCACCGCCCGCACCCGGCCCACCACGCGCCGCAGCAGTCCGGCACGGATCGGAAAATGGACCTTGAGTGCCTCAATCCGAACCAACTCAGGCGCCTCGGCCGGCACCGTCGGCGCCGCGTGGTCGGGGGTGGCGTTGACGAGCTTCACGGTGTAAGGGTGCCGGGGGGTTTGGAGAACCTGAGCACAGGGACCGTCCTCGACCACAACGCCCTTTTCCATGACATAGACGCGGGCCGCCAGCCTACGGATGATCTCCAGGTCGTGGGTGATCCAGAGCATGGCCATCCCGAATTCAGCCTGCAAGCGGCGGACCAGGTCGAGGATCTGGGCCTGCACGGTCACGTCCAGCGCCGTGGTGGGCTCGTCGGCAATCAGTAACTCGGGCTGGTTCGCCAGGGCCATGGCGATCATGACCCGCTGGCGCTGTCCCCCCGAAAGCTCGTGCGGATAGGCCCGCAGACGGGCCACAGCGTCGCGGATACCGACCCGGTCGAGCAGTTCCAGCACCCGCTCCCGAGCCGCCCGGCCGCTCAGCCCACGGTGCAACCGCAGGGCTTCGCCAATCTGTCGCTCAACCGGGTGTAGCGGGTTCAACGAGGTCATCGGCTCCTGAAAGATCATGGCGATGCGGCCGCCGCGAACCCGCTGCAGGACGGCTTGCGGAGCGGCCAGCAGATCCAGGGGTTCCTCAGCCGCCGCCCGGCCGTGCAGCCAGATCTGGCCGCCAGGGCAGCGCGCTACCCCGCGCAGAAGCTGCAGCACGGAAAGCGCGGTCACCGACTTGCCGGAGCCGCTCTCCCCCACCAGCCCGACCGTCTCGCCCGGCAGGACGTGCAGGGAGACGCCCCGAACCGCGTGAGTGACCTGGGGGGCCTGGCCGAAGTCCACGGAAAGATCGCGGATCTCCAGAAGCGGTGTTGGGACTGCGGCGGAATGCTCTGTCATCGTCCTCGACCTGCCCTCGATGGCGCCTCGGCGCGCGGCGCGGCTCAGGGCGGTACCATACCCGGCCAACCTGCCTTGTGCGCGTGATCGCTCCCCTCGGGGTGCAAGTCAGCTCCGTAGGTGGTGACTACTCAGGTCCTGGGGTTCAGGGTTCAGGGTTCAGGGTCAGCCAAGCCCCCGGCTGGTGCCGGACATACCGGAATGAGACTTGCCGACGCGGTTCCTATTCCG
>CAILKC010000682.1 GCA_903834675.1 uncultured Victivallales bacterium
TGACGTGCGCCCCGCGAGGTCTGGGCGCAAGTCAGCTCCGTAGGGGTTTGCTGGTATGAGAACCGCAGAAGGTCGAATGACCAATGCCCAATGACGAATAGCAGAATCCCCCGCCGTCTCCCCGTCTCCCTCGCCGTCTCCTCCAGTCGCCGTTTCCCCGTTTCCCCGTCTCGCCGTTTCCCCGTCTCGCCGTTTCCTGAACCCTGGACCCTGAACCCTGAACCCACGGAACTGATCTGCGCCCTCTCCAGCGGCGGCGTGTCGCATCTTTCCGACCATGCTTTAGGTTTACCCCCCGGTTACAGGTTCCGGCTTAGATGAAGGAGACAGGATAGCCATGACAGCAACTCCAGACTGGCGGCATGCCCACAACGGCAGCGAGATTCCCACCGAAAGCTACAGCGATCAGCCCTACATCGTGCCGACCGCCGACGGCGCCTGGCTGTGCGTGCTCACCACCGGCCCCGGCCACGAGGGCGCCAAGGGCCAGCACGTGGTCTCGCTGCGCAGCACGGACCAGGGACGCACCTGGGAGAAGCCCGTGGATGTCGAGCCCCTCGACGGCCCCGAGGCCTCCTACGCGGTCGCGCTCAAGGCTCCCGGTGGGCGACTCTTCGTGTTCTATAACCACAACACCGACCGCGTGCCTGAAGTCAAGCGCGAAGACAGCGGCGTCTACACCCGCGTCGACTCGCTGGGGCACTTCGTGTTCAAGGTCTCCGAGGATCACGGCCGGAGCTGGTCGGCGCAGCGCTACGACATCCCGATGCGCTTGTTCGCCTGCGACCGCAGCAATACCTACGCTGGCAAGCTCTGTTTCTTCTGGAATGTCGGTAAGCCCTTCGTGCTGCACGGGGCGGCGTACGTGTCGCTGCACAAGGTCGGCGCCATGGGGGCCGGGTTCTTCGCTCAGTCCGAGGGGGTGCTGCTGGTGAGCCAGAACCTGCTGACGGAGCCCGACCCCGCCCGCATCACCTGGGAGACGCTGCCCGACGGCGAGATCGGTCTGCGGACGCCCCCGGGCGGCGGGCGGGTGTCCGAAGAGCAGAGCTACTCGGTCCTGAGCGACGGCTCGATCTACTGCGTCTACCGCTGCGTCGATGGCCACCCCGTCGAGGCCTACAGCCGCGATGCCGGCCACACCTGGAGCACGCCGCGCTACAAGGCGTACGCCGACGGCCGCCTGATGAAGCACCCCCGGGCCGCCAACTTCGCCTGGCGCTGCAACAACGGCAAGTACCTGTACTGGTTCCACAACCACGGCGGCAGCTTCCTGCGCGGTATGCCCGAGTGGGGGCCGTACGAAGACCGCAACCCGGTCTGGCTCAGCGCCGGCGAGGAGGTGGACACGCCGCGGGGCCGCGAGATTCGCTGGTCAGAGCCCGAGATTGTCGTTTACGACGACGATACCTACATCCGCATGAGCTACCCGGATCTGGTTGAGGAAGGCGGCAAGCTGTACCTGACCGAAACCAACAAAGACATCGCCCGCACGCACCAGATCGAGGCGCGCTTCCTGGAACGCCTATTCGGCCAATTCGAGGCCACGACGCTGACCCCCGACGGCCTGCTGCTCAGCCTGCCCGAGGCCGGACTGCCGTTGCCGGCGGCCGTCCCCATGCCGAAGCTGCCGGAGTTCCTGGCGCGCGACAACAAGAAGCTCGACTACGGCACCAAGGATAACCGGACCGGCTTCACTATCGAGTTCCGCGCCACCTTCACCTCGCTGGTGGCAGGACAGGTGCTGCTCGACTCCCGCAACGAGCGCGGCCACGGCATCGTGGTGCAGACCACCGCCCGACGCACGCTCGAAATCGTCCTCCACGACGGGCGCACCGAAAACCGCTGGGATTGCGACCCGGGGGTGCTGCGCCGGGGCCGCGAACACCACATCGTCATCCTGGTCGACGCCGGTCCGAAGATCATCTCGTTCGTGGTCGACGGCCGCTTCAACGACGGCGGCGATGCTCGCCAGTTCGGCTGGGGCCGCTTCAGCCACGATCTGCGGACTCCGCACGGCGCTAAAGACCTGCGCCTCGCGCCCTCCTTCCGTGGCACGCTGAAGGCCCTGCGCCTCTACAACCGCGCCCTGCTGGTCAGCGAGGCGATCGGCAATGGCCGCTCGGGGCAATGACCGCGGTGCCGACGCAGCGGCGCCCTCCAACGCCCTTCGTCCACGGCGGACAAAGGGCGGAATGAGACAGGCACTGAGATCAGGACCCGTACCAGAGGCGAACCCCTAGGACCTGAGTAGTCACCACCCACGGAACTGACAGGCGCCCGGCGCCAAGCCAAAGCGGTGTCGCGGTCGCCGTCGGCGACCTTGCCACACGCAGTCCACATGGCCGCCGCGCGATATGGACTTCGTGCGGCAGAGGGCCGCGGACGCGGCCCGTCGACGCCGCTTTCGCTGTCGGCGGGACGGCGGCGGTCGTTTCTTGAAACAGCCCTGGGCGCCAGCGACCAGGCATGTGGTGTGCGTGGAGCCGCGGCAGGATGTGAACCGGAGGGCGGGCTGGATGTCAGTACCGTCAGCGATTTTGGAACTGGTGGAGCGCTTCGAGGCGAACTTGGACGCTTACCGTTCGGGGAACTACAACGAGACACGGCTCCGGCGTGAGTTCGTCGATCCGTTCTTCGAAGCCCTTGGCTGGGACGTGCAGAACCGCCAGGGGTACGCCGAGGCCTACAAGGACGTCATCCACGAGGACTCCATCCGCGTCGGCGGCGCGACCAAGGCGCCCGATTACTGCTTCTGCATCGGCGGCGCCCGCAAGTTCTTTCTTGAGGCCAAGAAACCGTCCGTCAATATCAAGACCGACACCCATCCGGCCTACCAACTCCGGCGTTACGCCTGGTCGGCCAAGCTTCCTGTAAGCATCCTGACCGACTTTGAGGAATTCGCGGTCTACGACTGCCGTACCCGGCCGGTCCTCTCCGACAAGGCTTCGCAGGGCCGCATTCTGTACCTGACCTACCGCGAGTACGCTGCGCGCTGGGACGAGATGGCCGACATCTTCGCCCGCGATGCCATCCTCAAGGGCTCGTTCGACAAGTTTGCGGACTCCGCCAAGGGCAGGCGCGGCACGGCCGAGGTGGACGACGAGTTTCTCAAGGAGATCGAAGACTGGCGCGACATCCTGGCCCGCCACATTGCCCTGCGCAACCCGCAGCTCAGCATGCGTGAACTGAACTTCGCGGTGCAGCGCACCATCGATCGGCTGGTCTTCCTGCGTATCTGCGAGGACCGCGGCATCGAGCCCTACGGGCGTCTGGCTGCTCTGCGCGGTGGGGAAAACGTCTACCGCCGCCTCTACGAGCTCTTCCAGCGTGCCGACGAGCGCTACAACTCGGGGCTGTTCCACTTCCGCCCGGAGAGGGGCCGCGCCGAGGCCCCCGACGACCTCTCCTACGGCCTGACGCTCGATGACGCGGTCCTGAAGGGCATCCTGAACCGCATGTACTACCCCGAGAGCCCCTATGAGTTCTCGGTGCTGCCCGCCGACATCCTCGGCCAGGTCTATGAGCGCTTCCTCGGCAAAGTCATCCGCCTTACGGCTGGCCACCAGGCCAAGATCGAGGAGAAGCCCGAGGTGCGTAAGGCCGGCGGGGTCTACTACACGCCCACCTACATCGTCGACTACATCGTCCGTAACACCGTCGGCAAGCTGCTCGAAGGCAGGACCCCAAAGCAGGCCGCGGCGCTGCGCGTCCTCGATCCGGCCTGCGGCTCCGGCTCATTCCTCCTCGGCGCCTACGAGGTGCTGCTCGGCTGGCACCGTGATTGGTACATCCAGGACGGCCCCGAGAAGCACGCCAAGGGCCGCAACCCGGCCTTGGTTCAGCGCCGTGGCGGCGACTGGCGCCTGACCACGGCCGAGCGTAAGCGCATTCTGCTTAACAACCTCTACGGCGTGGACATTGATCCGCAGGCCGTCGAGGTCACCAAGCTCTCCTTGCTGCTGAAGGTCCTTGAAGGCGAGAGCGAGGAGTCGTTGAGCCAGCTCATGCTCTTCCACGAGCGCGCCCTCCCCGACCTCGGCGGCAATATCAAGTGCGGCAACTCGCTCATCGGTCCGGACTTCTACCAGGGCCGCCAACTCGAGCTCTTCGACCGCGAGGACACCCTCCGCCTCAACGCCTTCGACTGGCAGGCCGAGTTCCCCGAAACCATGGCCCGCGGCGGCTTCGATGCCGTCATCGGCAACCCGCCGTATGTGTTGCTGCAGACCCTGGACCAACGCCCCGTCTTCGACTACCTCGCAAAGCGATACCGAGCGGCGAAATACAAGATCGACACCTACCAACTGTTCATCGAGAAGGGACTGGCCCTGGCTGCGCTCAACGGAAATGTCGGGTTCATCACACCCGCTACCTTCCTGCGGAATAAGCATGCCAGGGCGCTACGCGCTGTCATCCTGGATGCCTCGGAAGTGGACGTCTTGCGTGTGTTCTACTATCCGGTCTTCGCGGGAGCGAGCGTTGACACGTCAGTTCTAATCGCGTCAAAACGTCAGATGCCGAACCCCGCACATCGAGTCCAGGTGATACGCTCGGCGGCTCGGACTGAGGCAGTGAATCCCCTTGAGCAGCAGCAGACCCAGTGGACGACTCACCCCACGCACGATTTCGGTCTGCCAGGCACCGCCGGTTCAGATGACTTGGTCGCCAAAATGACCTCTGCATCCTGCCTGCTTGGCGAATTTGCGACCGCCTACTTCGGCATCCAGACGTTCGACCGGTCATTGCACGTTAGGCCGCTTGCGGAGGCGACGCATTTCAGAGCGGCGGTTGATGGGGGAAACATTCGGCGCTACCATCTCTTGCCGAGCACGGAGTTCGTGGATTTCCGCCCGGAGGCAATCAAGAGTGGCGGGAGGCCGTCCGTATACGAACAGGACCGAGTCGGGACCCGACAGATCGGCGAGGTGCCGATTGCCACGCTGTTGCCGGCTGGCATCTACACTCTGAACACCATCTACAACATCTTCTTCACGAAGGCGACAGAGTACGCTCTCCTCTTTGTCCTGGGTATCCTCTCCTCCAAGGCGCTCGGCTGGTACTGGCGGCAGTCGTTCTTCGATCAAAAGGGCACCTTTCCAAAGATCAAGAAGGACGCGCTACTCTCGGTCCCGATCCCTCGCCTCGACTTCGCCGATCCCGCCGACCGATCCCAGCACGACTGCCTGGTGGCCTTGGTGCAACAGATGCTTGACCTGAACCGGCAGGTGGCGGCAGTGCGGACCCCGCACGAGCGGACGGCCCTGGAGCGCCAGATCGAGGCGACCGACCGGGAGATCGACCGCCTGGTCTATGAACTCTACGGCCTGAGTGCCGACGGGATCCGCCTGGTGGAGGAGTCGGGGTCAGATGTCCTTACTCGGCGAAACCACGAGTGAACCCTTGGCGACGGGACCGGCTGGGTAGCGCCTGCCTCGATGAGGCTGGCGTCGGGCGCGGCCTCATCGAGAGCGTCTACGTGGTATCCCTTACTCCCAGTACCCGGACCCGTGGGCCGACGAACAAAGGCTTCCTGTGGACCAATTGCTGCTCTTCTCTGATCAGGTGGTTCTCGTCAACCGCTGGCGCACCTGCCTGAGCCAGGCCGACCTGGCTGGCGCCACCGCGGTCTTGCAGGAACGCTTGACCGTCTTCCCCCGGCCCGACGGCGGGCAGGGGCAAGGCGCGGGGCTGGCGGCTCTGGGTGAGGTGCTGGAGTTGCCCGACGCGGCGCGCTCCGAGCGCCTGGCTGAGCTGGTCGGATCGTGGCGGCACGAACCGCGCCTGGGCGGGCTGCTCCCGGACGCCCAGGCGCTGGAGGCCGGGCTGTGGGCCGCCCTGAGCCGGGTCCTGCCAGCGCGGCGAACCGCACCTTTCCGAACTGGCCTTTGGCCCGCCGAGGTGTGGGTCCGGGTCGAGGACTGGCCGACGGCGGCGCGTCTCCTGCCCGCGTCGATAGTGGAGCATGGGGAAGTCGCTTTCCTGCGCCAGTTGCAGGCCTGGGTGATGGTTCGGCAGGGGCGCCTTGGGCCCGCCCGAGCCACACTCGCGCTGGCGCTATGCAACGCCGCTGGGGAGTGCCGCGCCGAGTATCTGTACGAGGACTTGTCCGCGCTGTTGGCAGAGGCCCGCAAGCAGCTCGGCGACAGCCCGGCAGGCTGGCAATGGCTGACTTTCAACGCTTGGCGCCAGGGCCTGCTCGACATCCCGGCTACCCCGTCACCCTACGAGCTATGGCTGCTGGAACAGACGCGCCGCGCCCCCGAGCCGCACGACCCGGCCGCTCGCGGGCAGCACTTCCTGCGCCTGCTTTTCCTGGCTGAGGCCGCCCGGGCCCGCGGGGAGCCCATCGGACGCCAGATCGAACTGCGCGGTCAGATGCAGGCGCTGCAGCCGGAACGCTTCCAGGAGTACATGGCTGAAGTGGAGCGTCGCTGAGGCTCGTACGGGGCCCGCGGCGGTTTCAAGAAACCGGGATGGGCGGCGGAACAACCCGCGGTCTGTATGCCGTATCTGGTTGCGCGAGAACATACTCCGTCATGAATGGTACAGGCGTCAAGCCAAAGCGGTGTCGCGGTCGCCGCCGGCGACCTTGCCACACGCAGTCCACATGGCCGCCGCGCGATATGGACTGCGTGCGGCAGAGGGCCGCGTCCGCGGCCCGTCGACGCCGCTTTCACTGCCGACGGTACGACGGCGGTCGTTTCTTGAAACAGCCCTGTCCAGGGGCGGGGTGCAAGTCAGCTCCGTAGGGGTTTGCTGGTATGAGAACCGCAGAATGTCGAATGACCCATACTGACCTGCGCCCCCAGGGGCAGATGCGGGGTTCTGCAAGAGCCTAGCACGTGTATATTGAGGCGTCTTGGCACCCCATTGCCGAGCGCGTCGCGTCAGAGAGGAAGCTGGGGGTCTGGCAGATGAATCAACTCGACCTGAAGGGCCGTCACGCGGTGGTTACCGGCGGCGCGCAGGGCATTGGCCTGGCCATCGTCCAGCGCCTGCTTGCCTCCGGGGCCAGCGTGCAGATCTGGGACCGTGACGAAAGGCGGTTGCGGCAGACCCTGGCCACGCTCTCCGGCCCGGTGCAGGGCGCCGTGGTTGACGTCACCGACGAGCAGGCGGTCGCGAGTGCGGCGGCCAGTCTCAGCGCCGGGCCGGGTCGGGTCGACATCCTGGTGAATAACGCCGGCATCGCGGGCCTGGCGGCGCCGGTCATCGACTACCCGCTGGTCGAGTGGGAGCGCATCCTGAAGACCGACCTCACGGGCCCCTTCCTGTGTTGCCGCGCGCTGGCGCCACAGATGGTCCGGCAAGCGTACGGGCGCATCGTCAACCTCGCCTCCATTGCCGGCAAGGAAGGCAACCCGAATGCCGCTGCTTACAGTGCCGCCAAAGCCGGGCTCATCGCCCTGACCAAGTCGCTGGGGAAGGAGCTGGCCAAGAGCGGCGTGCTGGTGAATTGCGTCACCCCGGCCGCCGCCCGCACCGCAATCCTCGACCAGCTCTCGCCGCAGCACGTCGACTACATGCTGGCGAAGATTCCCATGGGCCGTTTCGTCCTGGTCGATGAAATCGCGGCCATGGTGGCGTGGCTGGCCTCGGAAGACTGTTCGTTCACCACCGGCGGGGTGTTCGATATCTCCGGCGGCCGGGCGACTTACTGAAGAGGAAGTCTCATGTCGGCCAGATCTATGCTTGCCCTGAGCGCCGGCTTGGCCTTGGCGACGGCGAATGCCGGCGCCGCCAATCGCATCGTCACCCTGAGCTCGTGCTGCCTGCTCAACGGCAGCCCGTACGAGACGCGGGAGTACGTCCTGGGCGAGCTTGCCAAGAGTCCCGCGGGCGCCGACTTGGTGGTGCTGCCGCTGCTGCCGTATCTGTCGTTCCAGACCGCGCAGGCGGAGGCTGAACTCTCGCCGTTTCTGGCGTTCGCTCGCGAACGGCGCGCCTACCTGGCTTTCGCCTTGGCCGAGGTCGACGGCGCCAAGACCTACCACACGGCCATCCTGGCCGATCGCGAGGGCCGTATCTGCGGCCGTTACCGCCAGACGCACGCCTTCCCCGATGAGCCGTTTGCCGTGGGCAACGAGCTGCCCGTGTTCACCACCGATTTTGGCAAGGTCGGCATGACCGTCGGCTCGGACTTCTATTTTCCCGAAGTCTACATGGTCCTGAGTATGAACGGGGCGGAGGTCCTGACCTGGCATGACTACCCCGAGCGCCTCCGCGATCACAGCGGTTTGGAGCCCTTGTTGATGGCGCGCTGCCTGGACAGCCATGCGCACCTGGCAACGGCCATGTACGCCGACCCACGGACCTACATCACCCACAATTACGAGTCCGGCATGCCGGGCGCCGCCTGGGGGCGGAGCATGATCCTGAATCGCGTCGGCACCCCGATCGCCGATACCGGCTACGCCGCGGGCGTGGCCACGGCCAGGGTCGACCTGGATCAACGCAAAGTGGATGTCTACGATACCTACCGGCAGGCGGAGAACATCTTCTTTGTCAACAACACGGGCGACCGCAGCGCCTTTCGGCCCCTGGCTGAGCCCTACCGCAAACCCGAGTTGCCGCCTTACGCCAAGCGCACCTGTCGCCTGGCCGTAGGCACCTTCGCGCGGGCTGACATCTGGCGTCAGGGCGCCGTACCGACGGCCATGCTGCGCCTGATCGATCAGGCAGCGGCACTCAAGCCGGACCTGTTGCTGCTGTCGGAGCAGGGCACGAAGGTTCAGGATGAGACCACCCGGCAGGTGATCCGGACGGTGGCGGAGAAGGCGCTTGCCATGCAGTGCTACATCGCCATCGGCGGCGTGGGTGACCAGGACCAGGCCAGCATCTTACGGGTCTGGGACCGTACCGGTAAGGAGATCTACGGCGAGCCACTCTACTGGGTCAAGGGCTTCCCGGAGATCAAGGTGTTCGATACCGATTTTGGCCGGGTCGGCGCCTACGAGTGCGGCGACCTCTACATCTGGGAAATCCAGCGGGTCCTGACCCTTCTCGGCGCCGAGTTGATCCTTGACGCCAGCCAGATGTGGGGCGCCAGCGGCCGCACGAACGAGACCCTGCTGCGAGCCCGCGCTCTCGACAACGCCGCCTGGCTCGCGTGCTCACATTGGCTCTCGTCAGACCCGTCCCTGCGCAGCCTGATCGTGGACCCCTATGGCCAGATCATGGCATCGTCGGGGTATCAACGCGAAGGGCTGATCCATTACGACATTGACCTGGCTGACCCGCGCGTCTTCTATGCCGGCAAGAAGAAGAACCAGGCCACCCCCGGGAAGACCGACATCCCTTCCTACTACACCGATAACCTGCCGGAACAGCAGCCCGGCTGGCGCGACCGGTTGTTCGCCGCCCGCCGCCCGGAACTCTATGGCATCATCCCCACCGTCAACGACGTCCTGCGCCGCTACCGCCCACCCAAGTAGGACCTGCGTACGGGTCCTGCAGACGGCGGGTTTCTTGCGACCTGTGCAATAAGGGAGTCAGTTTGAAGCGCTGAAGGCGCGCTGCGATACCAGCCCAGGGCAACGCCCTGGGAATAGGACGGTTATGAGTTTGAGCCCTGTAGGGGCGAGCTATCTGCCCTACCTTCGCGCCGAGGTCGGATGGACCGCCCCTTCAGGGCTCAATCCGCGCTGTGGACGGGTACCCAGGGCGTTGCCCTGGGCTGGTATAGGACGCCCCTTTGGGGCTGAAGGCATCGCCCCGTCCTATTGCACGGCTCTTGCAGACAGCGGGTTTCTTGTGGGGCTGCGAGGAGCCGGAGATGTGCGCCCGTAACCTGAGGAGAACACCACCGTGAGTCGTCATCATCCCGACTCCGCCGTGCCGCTGTCCGCCGAACACGCTGAGGCGGTTGCGCGGCCTCGCCGCATCATCGACCAGTGCGATGCGATGGACGTGCTGCGCCTGCTCGATACCGACCTCGCCACCTGGCTGGCTTTCGCCTTCAATCACGCCGACACTCCCGGCAGTCAGGTGGACACCATCTGCTGGGATGTCGGGCTGTCCGAGGACACCTACGCCATCTACGACAGCCGCATTCTGCCCCGGCTCCAGTTTCCGCGGTTGCAGACCTACTGGGACCAGGGCCTCGACTGGGTCGGGGCGCTGGTGCAGGGGTGCCATGAGCGTGGCCTGGAGGCGTTCTGGAACGCCCGCCTGAGCGAGGTCGATATGCCGCAGCCCTGGCTGGAGCGCTGCGGGCATACGGACCCCGCTCGACAGAACCCCGTCAAGACCGCCCACCCGGACTGGGTGCTGCCCTGCTGGTGGTGGCTGGGCCTGTGGAACCTCGCCTCGCCCGGACTGCGGGCCCACAAGGTGGCGGTTCTGCGCGAGTTGGTGACCCGGTATGATCTCGATGGCATCCAGCTCGACTTCGCCCGCCACATGCCCTGCCTGCCTCTGGGCCGACAGTGGCGTCTGCGGCGCCATGCCACCGCCTTCGTGCGCCAGGTGCGCGAGATGCTGCAGGAGGTGTCAGAGCTCAAGGGCAAGCCCATCCTGCTTGCCGCCCGCATACCGGAGAATCTACCCGGCTGCCGGGCGGACGGTCTCGACGTCGAACACTGGGTCGAGGCCCGCCTGCTGGACATCATGGTCCTCGGTAGCCGGACCACCACGGTTGACCTTGCCAGCTACCGGACGCTGACCGCAGGCACCGGCATCCGCCTCTGTCCCACCTTCGACCGGCATCATACCACCGACGGCTACTACGACGCGCCCATCGAGTACCTGCGCGGCGTGTACGCCAACTGGTGGCGGCAGGGCGCCGACAGCGTCGCTACCTTCAATTGGCCCTGCGCCTCCGCTGAGGCACACGCCAAACTGGGCTTGCCGGACTGGGTCAACCCCGGCCAGTACACCACCGCCATACTCGAGGTCGGCAGTCACGACACCTTGCGCGGCAAAGACATGGTGTTTACCGTCGAGCGCCGGGGCGGATACCCGTGGTCCGACGGCTACCACAATCGCAACGATGATCGTCCTCTGCCCTGTCCGCTGGCCAACCACGGCGCCCCGACCGTGCTGCCGCTGTACGTTTTCGAGGACCTGGCGGCAACGACCGCGTCGATTCGCGGCATCACCCTGCGCCTGGTATTGTGGAGCGCCTTCCTGACCGACGAGATCGAGGTCCGACTCAACGGCCAAGCACTGCGCTGCACCGCTCGAGATCCCGAGTGCAAGGACGGCCAGATTTACTCTGACAAACCACAACTCACCGCCGGCGCCCGCAACGGCTATGTTGTGAACCCCAACCAGAAGCTCCTGCGCCTCGACTATGACGCGGCCCCGACCCTCTTCCGGGCCGGCGCGAACGACGTCGCGGTGCGGGTCCTGAAGCGCGGTCCACACCTGTGCGGCGGCCGCGGCACTCTTATCGAGATCGAGAAGCTCGAGGTGTGGGTGCTGCGGCAGCAAGGCTGAATGACGCCTGACGAGGCACACCAAGGAGGACGGGAGCTGCGCGCCCGCGCTAACCTATGAACACACGACGTAAACTGCGCCTGGGACTGATCGGCGGCGCGGGGGGCTTCATCGGCCGCGTACACCGCATGGCCGCCGGTCTCGACAACCAGATCGAACTCACCTGTGGCGCCTTCAGTTCCTCGCCCGCGAAGTCGCGGCAGGCCGGTGCTGAGCTCTTTCTGCCCGCGGACCGCGTCTATGCCTCCTACGGCGAGATGCTGGAGTGCGAAGCCGCCCGTCCGGCGGGCGAGCGGATGGATTTCGTGGCCATCGTCACGCCCAATGACCTGCATGCGGACATCGCCCGCCGCGCCTTGCGGGCCGGTTTCCATGTCCTCTGCGAGAAGCCCATGACCGCATCTCTGCGGGAGGCGGAGGAGTTGGTGGCCCTGGTCAGGACCAGTGGCCTGCTCTTCTGTCTGACCCACAACTACAGCGGCTATCCCATGGTGAAAGAGGCCCGGGCCCGGGTCCTCGGGGGCGAACTCGGCGACATCCGCAAGATCGTGGTCGAGTACCCGCAGGGTTGGCTGGCCGGAGACTTCGCCTCTGCCGGCGTCAAGCACCAGTCCTGGAAGCTTGATCCAGCCCGCGCCGGCGACAGTTGCTGTCTTGGCGACATCGGCACGCACGCCTTTCACCTGGCCGAGTACGTCTCCGGTCGGCGGGTGACCGCGCTCTGCGCCGATCTCAGCGTGTTCGTGGACTACAAGCCCCTCGAGGACGACGCCAACCTGCTGTTGCGCTTCGATAATGGGGCCCGTGGCATCCTCTATGCCAGCCAGATCTCGATCAACGACGAGAACTCGCTGGCCATCCGGGTCTATGGCAGCCGTGGCGGGCTGGAGTGGCATCAGGAGGAGCCCAACACCTTGATCCTGAAATGGCCGGATCGGCCCCGTGAGATCGTGCGCGCCGGCTGCGGTAACGCCTATCTGCGCCCCGAGGCCCTGGCGGCCTGCCGCATCCCCGCCGGTCACCCCGAGGGCTTCATCGAAGCCTTCGCCAACCTCTACCGTGCCTTCGCGGACCGCATCCGGGCCGTGCAGGACGGCAGCCTCGGGCCCGGCAGCACGCCTGACTATCCGACGGTCGAGGACGGCTACCGCGGCGTCGCCTTCATCGCCGCGGCCTGGGCCAGCCAGCGCGGCTCGCAGAAGTGGCAGCCGCTGGGATGAGAAGCCGGTTTCAGGGGGGCTGCGACTCCGCCGCGACGAGGCGCGCCACGCCCGCGGCCCGCGGCACGATCCCCGCGCAAAGCACCTTGCCGTTGACCAGCACGGTCGGGGTCAGAACCACCCCGTAACCAGCTTCCTCGGCCTCGGCCACCGTCAGCACCACGAGTTCCACCGGGTTCCCGCGGTCCTGGACGACCGTTTCGAGGGCCGCCTTGGTCTCGCGACACTTGCGGCAGGGCGGGTCACTGCGGATGAGCGTGAGTCGCACCGGCCTGCCTGGCGTGGCTGAAGTCACGTGGGGGGCTCCAGAAAGCACGGGCAGTCCTCGTCGCAGACGCCGATGTCCTCGGGAGAGGTCACCAGGCGCACCCGCTCGACGCACTCCACAATACGCTCCGCCGCCAGGCGGGCCTCGGCTTCCGTGGTCTCCGGCCCGACGGAGATGCGGATCGAGCAGAAGGCCGCCTCCGGGGTTAGCCCCATGGCCGTGAGCACCCGCGAGGGTTCCTGGCGGTGGCTGGCGCAGGCCGAGCCGGTGCCGACGTAGATACCGAGAGAACTCAGCGCCAGGACGACACTCATGGCATCCGCATGCAGACAGCAGAGATTCACCGTGTTGGGGAGGCGCAACTCGGCGTGGCCGTTGCGCCAACTGCGTGGGATGCGCTCGGTGAGCGTCTCAAACACGCCCCGGGTAAGCCGGCACTGCGCCTGATTGCGCTCCAGGTCCCGCGCCGCGACCCAGGCGGCTTTGCCCAGCGCCACCGCGCCCGCCACATTCTCGGTTCCGGCCCGCAGGCCGCGCTCCTGATGCCCGCCACGGATGATGGCCTCCAGGCCCTGGCGCTCACACAGCACCAGCGCGCCGGTTCCCTTCAAGCCACCGAATTTATGCGCCGAGATGGCATAGGATTGGCAGCCGATAGCCTTCACCTCGACCGGTATGCGCCCGGCTGCCTGTACGCCGTCGACATGGAAGCGGATGCCGCGTCCGGCCAACCGCCGGCCGATCTCCGCGACCGGCTGCAGTACGCCGGTCTCGTTGTTGGCATGCATCACCGCCACCAGCAGCGTCTCCGGGCGCACCGCGGCCTCGATCTCAACCGGGTCGACGCGGCCATCCGAACTCACCCCAACCACCGTCACCTCGGCGCCATGGAACCGACGCAGCCATTCGCAGGTTTCGGACACGCTGGGATGCTCGATGGCAGACAGCACCAAATGACGCCGGCACTCGTCCGCCCGCCCGAAAAACGCCCCGGAGATGGCCAGGTTGGTGGCCTCGGTGCCGCCACCGCAGAAGACGACCTCCGCAGGCGTGGCCCCCAGCAACGCCGCCACCTGCGACCGGGCCTGGTCCAGCGCCCGCCGGGCCTCCTGCCCCAGCGCGTACGGCGCGGAGGGGTTGCCGTAGGCGTCCCGCAGAAAGGGCAGCAGCGCATCGGCCACCTCCGGGTGAACCGGCGACGTGGCATTGTGGTCCAGGTAGATGCGCAACGCGGGCACTGCTACTTCACACCGGCTTTGGCCA
>CAILKC010000683.1 GCA_903834675.1 uncultured Victivallales bacterium
GGCGTCCAGTGCTGGTCGCTCTCCGCGAACCAGGCCAGGCCCAGGTCGTCATTGCCTACCCACAGATAGGGCATGAAGGGCGAGCGATAGGGCCCGGCCAGGACCTGCGCCGTGGCGCCCGGCCCGTTGGAGGTCAACAACAGCCGCGCCAGCGCCGGGCTCAGCGGCAGGGAGAGCGCCAGTTCGTCGAGCCGCACGGGCCGGCTCGGGGTCAAGGTCAGGTCGCAGCGTAGGAAGCCATCGAACTCGACCGTCGTCTTCAGGTCAACGGTGAGGGCCTCGCCACAGGCTTGGTGGGCGCTGCGGGTGACGGTGTCGGGGAAGGTGTCGCTGGTGGTGGCAGGGAGTCGGGCCAGGTCGACCGCGGCGGCGGTTGCGGCGCTCGTGAGCAGCAGCCGCGGCGCGGCGCGCAGCATCTCCAGGCCCTGGTTGCGGATCTGGCTTGGGAAGCCGTCCGCGCCGAACACATAGTCGCGGCCCCATACCGACAGGGTTCCGGCGGCGTTGCGGACGGGTTCGAAAGGCGGCGGCACGGAGTGATCGATTCCGAGGCTGTTGTTCCACCAGGCCGGTTTGGCGAAGAGCTCCACGGGCGCCTTGCCGGAGGCGAGGGCGGCCCCGGCGGTTGAGAGGGCTTCGGCGCTGACCTCATACTTCCCCGGGGCCAGGTCGGCATTCGGGAAACGGAGCTCGCCCAGGCCTCCCTTGAGCGTGCTCAATTCCACCGGCGCGCCGACGAGCCCAACGGGACCCGTCAGGCGCACGACCACCTTGCCGACCGGGTCGGTGAGGCCGCGGGCGTCGACGCGGGCCAGGAGATAGCCGGCGTGCGGGTAGTTCGACACCGCGAGATCGAAGGCGCGTGCGGTCTGGAAAGGCAGGCACTGGTAGAAGGTGCAGAGGCCATTCTCGTCCGTGCCAGTGAGGGTCAGACGATAGTCGCCGGAGATCAGCGTGGGGAGGGCGAAGTCGATGTCCTTGGTGTCGCGCAGATTCATGCGGTTCTCATACACGGCCAAGCCGGTCGGTCCGGCCAGGTGGGCGATGACGTGCAGGGCGGGCTGAAAGTCGCCGATCAGGCGGAAGGAGACCCGCGGGCGGCCCTCGGCAAAGCCCGTCAAACGTTCCTGGCGCAGGGTGCGTTCCTTGCCGCTGAACAGCAGCTCGCCGAAGACGGCAGGGCGGCAGTAGTTGCCGCTGGCGTAGGCCCAGGTGACCGCCTGGCTGAAGCCGGCCGAGCTGTCGAGGCAGACGTTGGCGCGCCACAGCGTACCGGCGGCGGGAGCTTTGGATTCGGCCAGGGCGGCGAAGGGGATGAACAGCTCCGCGGTCCAGCCGTTGGGCTGTCGGCTGGTGGCGCCCTGCCATTCCGGGTTATAGCCGCCGATGTCGGCCCGGTAGGGCGCGGTCCCGGCCCCGCGGGCATCCAGGCGGGTGCCATTGGCGCTGAGCATGAACTGATAATACGGCGCCTCGGCCTGGCCCGGTGGCTGGAGGAACACCTCCACCGTGTCCTCGCTGTAGATCGCTGCGTCGTGCTCCTTCAGCATGGCGCGGGGGGCGCGGCCGTCGGGGTAGGTCACCTGCAGGCCGAGGTACAGGCCCTCGGCGGTCGCCGCGCCGAGCAGCACGGGCTGTACGGCGCCCAGCTCCTGGCGTTCGAGCTTGACGAAGCCGCTGACCTGGGCGGCCTGTTGCCAGAATGGCTCGTTCAGCGCGCCGTCCACCACCGGCCCCAGGCCGAGCTGCGGCAGGCAGAGGCGCGGGCGCGGCGCGAGGTTCTCCGGGCTCGGTCCGAACACGGTCAAGTCGTCGAGGCTGAACTCGCTGTCCACATCGCTCCAGCCGAGGTGGCTACCGATGAGGGTTGTCAGCTTGGCGACGTCGGCGGGCACCGCGCCGAACAGGCCGGTCACCGCCGCGCTGGCTTGCAGGGTGCCATCCCAGCGCAATTCGAGGCGCGCGCCCCAGCTCAGACTCAGGCGATGCCACTCGTCTGGCCGCCACTCGGGCTTGAAGGAGACCAGGTGTACGACGTTGTTGGCCGCGTTGAACACGCCGGCTGACACGGCGCCCTCGCCCGGGCTGTAGAGGCAGACCTTGGTATGGGCGCGGGACATGTCCCAGAGGGTCACAAACAACTGGTTGCGCAGCACCGTGCGGGTCTTCTCGTTGCGTTGGCGCGGGTCGAAGTTCAGCTTCACCCAGAAGGCCAGCTCGCCGCCGTCCGGGTCGACGGCCACAGTGCCGGGCGCATAGCGCACCTGTGACGGCCCGCTCAGGCGGAGCGCTTTGCCCTCCTTGCCCGCGGCGAGGTCGGCAGGGCCGGCGAGGGTGCCCCCTGGCGGGGCGCTGCCGCTGCCGGGGAGGGGCTCCGGCACCGTCCGCCGGACCGGGCCCTCCAGCGCCAGCGTCTCGAAGGTCTCGTGGAACAATGTCACCGGAGCCGCGCTGGCCGCCGTCGCCAGCAGAAGCAGGGCCAGGGCCCAATCACGGCGAGGGAATGGTGTCTTCATCACTGCGTATTCTCCTGGCTTGCGGCCATTCTGTCTGCGCTGCGTTCAACCGCAAGTGCCTCAGCCTGGAAATGCCGGGGAAAGGTAAGGCTGTGGGCGGCGTCAGGCAAGCCCTGAAGATAGCGCCTGGTCGAAGGCCCAGGCCACGGCGCTCCCGTAGGCGTCGACGCTGTCGCTGCGGCGGATGCGGGCGTGTACCTGGCGAGGCTCGGCAAAGGACAGGGCCAGGTAGGCCCATTGCTCCTTCATCTTGTCCAGCCGGTGCCGAGGACCGCTCAGCCACTGGCCATAGCCGTCGAAGAGCAGATCATGGAACTCGCGCAGGCGCCGCCGACGGGTCTCCGGCGGGGGCAGGGGAGTGCCCAGCAGCAGCCCCGGCAGGAACGGACAGGCCAGGGCGCCGCGGCCGATCATCCAGGCCGCGACCCCGGGGAGTTGCTGGCGCAGGCTGAAGAATCCGTCCGGGCTGGTGATGTCGCCATTGTAGACGAAGGGGTGACGGCATTCCGCGAGGGCCTGTCCGGCGCGGGCCAGATCCACGCTGCCACCATACATCTGGGTGGCGGTGCGCGGGTGCAGGATCACCTCGGTCAGCGGATAGCGGTTGAGGATCTCCAGCACCGCCAGGAACTCGTCCGGATCGCGGTAGCCCAGGCGCAGTTTCACCGAGAGGCGGACGGGCGTCTTCTCCAGCACCTGCGCCAGGATGGTGTCGAGGCGTTCCGGGTGGGGCAACAGACCGGCGCCACGGCCGCGTTTTGCCACCATCGGGTAGGGACAGCCCAGGTTCCAGTTCACCTCAGTGTGGCCCCCCTCGTGCAGTTCGCGCAGGGCCGCGGCAAAGGTCGGCGCCTGGTGTGTGAGGACCTGCGGGATCGTGCGCAGGGAGCGGTTGTGCTCCGGGGCCACTTGCCGCAGTTCCCCGGGGCGCAAGGACTGCCCCTGGCGCAGTTGGATGAACGGCGCCACCGCCCGCTCGAACCCGCCGAAACAGCGCGCCCAGGCCTCACGGCAGACCGCGTCGGTGCTGCCGCGGATCGGGGCCAGGATCAGAATGGGACTTACGGCCATGTGGAAATGTAGCCGGCCAATCCCGGCGCGCTGGCGGCCCAGCGCGCAGGTCCAGCGCGTTGCCCTGGAGAGGCGCCTGGCCTCAGGCGCGGCGGTGGAGCCCACCGCATGTCCAGCGGGCAATTTGGAGAGGCGCCTGGCCTCAGGCGCTGGCCGCGAGCCGCGGCCGCTCCATTCCCCTGGAGAGGCGCCTGGCCTCAGGCGCGGCGGTGGAGCCCACC
>CAILKC010000684.1 GCA_903834675.1 uncultured Victivallales bacterium
GGGGATACGGCGGAGACCGCCGACTCCAGGGGATACGGCGGAGACCGCCGACTCCAGGGGATACGGCGGAGACCGCCGACTCCAGGGGATACGGCGGAGACCGCCGACTCCAGGGGATACGGCGGAGACCGCCGACTCCAGGGGATACGGCGGAGACCGCCGGCTCCAGGGGATACGGCGGAGACCGCCGACTCCAGGGGATACGGCGGAGACCGCCGGCTCCAGGCGGGATGCGGGTGAGCCCCGGGAGTACCGATCACGGCGCCGCGGTCGCCACCGCCAGGCGGTCGGTTTCCTCCAGGCGGAAGCGCGTGCAGACCACCGAGTGCTTCTCCGGGCCGGGACGGTACTTGATGTAGGTCGTCGCGACGAGGGTCCCGTCGGAAAGCACTTCGAGACCCGGGTAACCGCAGTCGCCACCGGCGTAGCTGTGCAGCAGTTTGACCCGGTACTGGCCGGCGCGTCCGGCCACGATGTCGGCATAGGCGCCCACCCAGGCGACGAAGTGGCCGCAGGTTGGACTTCCCAGGGCCTGGTCGCGGAACGCCACGACCAGGCGCCCGTCGGCGGCATAGCGCGCCACATGGCGGTCGCCGGTCAGGCCCCACGGCGTGAACCCCGGCTCGGACCAGGTGCAGCCATCATCCTCCGAGGTCATCATCAGGCTAGCGGCCGTGTGGGTGTTTTCACGCATGAGGCAGAGCAGTTGCTTGCCGTCGGGGGCACGGAAGGCACAGGGCTCGCAGGGGTTGCGACCGGCCTTGGCGGCCACCCGCCGGGGCGCTTCCCAGGTCAGCCCCCCGTCATGGGAGAGGGTCTGCCAGACCTCCAGGGGCGGCTGGTCGCGGTCGGCGGCGCCGCGATGGTAGAGTCCGAGGTAGCTGCCGTCGAGGCGTTGTACGATGCTGGAGAAGGCCATCACGCAGGGCATGCCGAGGCTGCGCACCGGGGACCAGGTCAGGCCGCCATCCGCGCTCCAGCTTTGGGTCATGTCGGGTTGTGCGGCGAAGACCATGAGGCGTTCCTGGCCGGCCGGATCAAGCAGTCGGTAGAGGCTCGGGCAGTTGCGCGTCCGGGTCCAGTCTTCCGGGCTGGAGAGCCGCAGCCAGCTCCTGCCACCATCCAGGCTCTTGGCCAGGGGGCCGGCCGCCCCGCCGTGGTCGAGGGACCAGACCGCAAAGAGCGTGCAGCCGTCGGGCATGAGCACCGTGGTGGGGTGTCCCTGGTAGAGGTCGGCAGTTCCCTGGGCGATGACGGTCTGGCGGCGGCTGTCGCCGGACAGATCCACCACCGGCAAGTGCGGATTCGCAGTGCTTGACTGGCTCATGGGGTGTTCCTTGTGGTTCCGTCAGTACCCACCCCAGCGGCGGCGCCTGCCAGGTCGCCAGGGCCAATCCCCATACCCTAATGGATCGAACAAACCCCGTCGAGCGCAGCCGCGATTCGGGCGCCAGGCGGGCGACAGGCGCCCGCCAAAGCGGTGTCGCGTTCGCCCGGGGGGCGGACTTGCCACCGCAGTCCATAGGGCGGCGTTACCGGCAGGGGCGATAGGGATGGGCCATGGTATTCAATCCCAAGCCTGAAGGGCTGACATTCGCCAGCCCAGGGCAGCGCCCTGGGTTAGCATCAACCCGCAATGTTTTCCACCCTGACGGGGTGGGAGAACGTTAGGAAATCCAGACCACGGGCCAGTCCCAGCAGCTTTATCGCCGGCCTTCAGCCTGCCATCCGCGGGGGGGGCCGGTACCCAGGGCGCTGCCCTGGGCTGACGGATTGTGCCCCTTCGGGGCGGCCAGCAAACCTTGTGGACTGCGGCGGCAGAGACTCGCCGTAGCGAGTCGCCGACGCCGCTTTGGCTGAGACCTACAGCGCGGGCGACAGGCGCCCGCCAAAGCGGTGTCGCGTTCGCCCGGGGGGAGGACTTGCCACCGCAGTCCATAAGGCGGCGTTGCCGGCTGGGGCATTAGGGATGGGCCATGGTTTTCAA
>CAILKC010000685.1 GCA_903834675.1 uncultured Victivallales bacterium
ACCCACTTCGCAGGACGCGCCGTTCCCGTGCAGGTCTGCCTGCTCCCCGGCGCCCCGGAGCTGTGACAGGAGCCGCCGGACCCGCGAAACGACCGGCGTTCAACTTGCGAGTCCCCGTGCGTAACTTCCTGAGGTCTGGTCTTGTCCTGCGGCAGGGGCTGCGGATTGGTCACCAGCACCCTGGCGCCCAACTGCCTGAGGCAGGGCACACAGGCCAGGATGCTCTGAACGCTCTCTTCCCAGCGCTCGTCATGGAGCCGGCTGCCGGCATACACCGAGGGCAGGGCCAAACCGTGCTTGGCCAGCAGCCGTCCCATGGCCTCGGCCAAGGCCGGCGTGGCGATCGCGTCAGAGGTGACTTCGAACGCCTGGCACCCCGACTCGGCCACCTGCCCGAGGACCTCGTCCCAGTGCTCGGAGAGCTTCTTGCCCTGGGCTTCCTGGTACACCTGGTACCACGTGTAGCTCTGCGTTCCGACGATCATCGTGGCGGACTCCTCTGCTGGCCAAAGAACCTTGTGTAGGAAGCACGAACGCATACCAGAATACCCGCTCAAGGCCGGACTGGAGCGCCGCGGGGCTGTCTAACAAAGCGCCGTCAACTTCGGGACCGAGCCCGCCGCCGCCGGGTGCGCTGCCGGAGTTCAGGGGCGATAGAGCGCCAGTTCCAGGCGCTCGAGAAGGATCGGGGCGCCGCAGTCGAGGTCGAACTCGAAGTTGTTCCAGCCCGTGCGGATCATCTCCGGCCTCACCGCGAAGTCCCGATACGGCTCATGGCTCGACGGAATACCTTCGCGGTAGGCTGTGGGGAACAGCTCTCCGTCATGCACGACGGGAGTCAATGCCTGGCCCTCGAGACGGGCGCCGATACCGCGCGACTCGATCGCCGAGCAGGTAGACAGCAGGCGCAGAACAGCGCTGCGGAACGTGGCTGCCGGCGCCTTGTCCGCCACATGGATGCGCAGGCGCACCGGTCGGTCCACCACAAGTTCCACCGGCAACTGACTGGGTTTGCCGGACCAGAATGGGTTGGCGCCGGCGTAGTAGTGTTTGGGCCGGCCGGCCAGCACCTCCCGTGAGGCGATGCCGCGCAAGGCCTCGTAGGGCGGCTCGAACCGGTCCAGCTTGTCCGGGTTCCCGAAGCTGTAGTCGCGGTAGTAGGCGAAGTTGAAGAGGCTGATGCCATCGGCGCCGCGTTCGAGGAAGCTGTGTGCCAGCGCCTGCAGCACCTCCGGCGTCGTCTTGCGGCTCTGTTCGACCGAAAGCTCGATGCTCTTGCCGTACGTCATGCACTGGGTCATCTCGGCGAAGAGCACCGCGTCGGGGAAGGCCTGGCGGTAGCCTTCGATATCGCTGTCCGGGTGGGTGACGTAGAAGGGTGAGACATTCAGCATCTGCACCAACCCCTCGTCCAGCCAGGTTCCGATGTCCAACCCCGTCGCCTGCGCCAGGTCCAGGCGGTTGTGGACTCGCGCACAGATGGGAATGCGCTTACCCTGGGCGTCCAGCATGGCGCGGACGCGGCGGATAAACCCGGTCATGATGGGCGCCTTCTCCGCAAAGGGCATGGAGCTTCTGAAGAAGTAGGGAAAGCGCAGAAAGTCGAGTTCGAGACCGTCGATGTCGTAGCGCGAGCAGAGCTCCTCGATGAAGCCGAACTGGTAGTCGCGCACGGCCCCGTTGGCGAAGCACAACGCCGCTTCCTCGCACCACCCGAAAGGGCCCGCGCCGCCGATCCGCAGTTCCGGGTGTTCGCGCCAGAACTGGCTGTTGCCTGGATTCCCGGGTTCACTGACACCATGGCTCTCGTTCATGCGCCAGGTCAGGAAGAAGGCGATCCCGTCGTGGCGGGCGCGCTCGAGCGAGAGGCGGATCAGGTCGTTGCCGGCGAGGATGAACTCGCGACAGCGCCCGATCACCCGCCCGACGGCCGTGTCGGGGTAGGTCCAGGTGGCGGCCTCCGCACGCCAGTAGGGGTAGTGGACACTGTCCCAGCCCGGAAGTTGGTACATATTCGGACAGAGCGCCAGGACCTCGACCCCGGCCTCGGCCACCTCGTCCACGTACCCATGGACCTGCGCCAATCCGACCGGCTTGCTGATGTCCTGGTAACGGCTGGCGTTGCTGTAGACGCAGAAACCGTCGTGGTTGAAGAAGGTTCTGTACTGCCTTGGCCACGTGCAGGGTACCGACATGACTGACCTCCTGTTCCGGGTTGCGTCTCGCTCACCGGTCCGTACTCACGGAAGACTCCTGAAAGAACCCTCGGCTCACCAGATCTCCCCTGGAGCCGGCGGTCTCCGCCGTATCCCCGGCCGCCGCGTCTCGCTCAAGATACCGCGAACCAGGCCCCTGCGGGTCCTTGGCATCGCGGGCTCCAGGGCCACGGGGGATACCGCGAACCAGGCCCCTGCGGGTCCTTGGCATCGCGGGCTCCAGGGCCACGGGGGATACCGCGAACCAGGCCCCTGCGGGTCCTTGGCATCGCGGGCTCCAGGGCCACGGG
>CAILKC010000686.1 GCA_903834675.1 uncultured Victivallales bacterium
CCCTGGGAATAGGATAGTTATGGGTTTGAGCCCTGTAGGGGCGAGCTATCTGCCCTGGGTTCGCGCCGAGGTCGCATGGGCCGCCCCTTCAGGGCTCAATCTGTGGGGTGAACGGGTACCCAGGGCGTTGCCCTGGGCGCCCAAAGCGCCCCTTTGGGGCTGGAGACCTCGGCCCATCCCTATTGCACAGGTCGCTCTTTCTTGAAAGCGCTCACCCCCTTCCCCGACTGCACCTCCCACACCCGTACCGTGCCATCGTTACTGGCCGAGCAGATCCGCTTCCCATCCGGCGAGAACACCACGCCGTTGACTCGGTCAGTGTGGCCGCACAGGGTGAGCAGATCGGCCTGGCAGCGGCGCATCAGGTGGCCCCATTCCCCATCGCGCAACGGCGGCGGCGTCTGGCCTGCCTGACGCCGCTTTCATCTCTGCGCCCAGCCAAAGCGGTGTCGCCGTCGCTTTCGCGGCCTTGCCACCGCAGTCCAAAAGCGCCCGCCGACGGTCAACGCGCCGACTGTTTCCCAGTGAGGCTCTCGATGGCGACGCGGATGGCCGCAGTGCGAGCCACGGCCTCATCCGGAAACGTAAACGTGTTCTTCGAATACTGGGCCATCACGGCTGCCAGCGCCTGGCGCTTGCCTTCGGCGTCCTCGATGAGGTGGGCCGTGCCCGTGCCCATCACGCTCTGATAACGGATGCCCCAGTGGCAGGCCTGTTCGGCTTCGATCAGGTTCTCCATGAGGTCGAACGCGAAGCACACCCGCGGGTTGCGCCGGATCAAGTCCAGCTTGCGGCCCTGCGGCGCGCAATGGAAGTAGAGCGCCTGCCCGTCATAGCCGAAGCTCAGCGGGACAACATACGGCGCCTCGCCGTCGACCAAACCTAGGTGGCAGACCTGGGCCCGCCGGATGATGTCGTCCATGATGGCACGGTCCGTGATCTCGCGTTCGTAACGTCTCATGGTCGTTCGTCCCGTCTTGTGTCAGGTGCTCTGGTGAGGTAGCCTGGCAACATACCCAGCCGACCCCTACCCGTCTACGCGCTTCGCCGGACCACCTGACAGGCAGACCGCAGTTCTCATACCAGCGTTGACCGCGGCGCTATCGGCCTGTAGATTCAAGGCCGGGAAGGGCAGACACACCGCGGTGGCCCGCACCATGCACGGCGGCCCCAGGGTGCCGCATCACTCTTTCTGGTGGAGTCAGGTTATGCACAACGGGAAACCCACGGACCGGAGCGAAGCCGAGACGGTTTGGCTGCTTCCCCCCGGCCAGCAGACTCTGCCTGATGATCTCGGCCTGACTCTCTCCGGCGTCTTGGTGCCTCTGCGCCCCCGGCGGGAGTGGCTCACGTTCTTCGATACCTACGACTGGGAATTGCACTTCAGCGGCCTGGTACTGCTGCAGGCTGACGGTCGGCTGCTGCTCTGTCGTCCCGGTGGTTGTTCCAGCGATTCGGCCCTGGCGGTCCTCCCCTGGAAGGGCCTCCCGCCCGCTTCCGTTACGGCGTTGGGAGACAGTGCTCTCCGGCGTGAGGTCGAGTCCGTGGCCGAACTGAGGGCGTTGCTGCCGGTGGCCCGCGCCTGCCGACTGGTCCAGCCGACCGAGTACCGCGATGCCGCCGGCATCGTCGTGCTTGGCCTACGCCTGGAGAGCTTCTACCGGACCAAGCGCTGCGCGGAGCCCTTTCTGACCGTGCTGCGCCTGTCGCCGCGCCAAGGCTCAGCCGCGGACCAACGCGAGTTCTGCAACCGCCTGCTCGAAGTGGGTTTGCAGGTGGTAGACGCCGTCAGTCGAGGCGCGGTGCTACCCCATCTCTGTGCCCTGCCTCGGCACGAGGAGATCCAGCCACGGCTGCAACATCCGCCCTCGGCCCCGTGTCGGCAGGCGGTGTTCGACCTCGCGGCGGCCATGCTGACAGCCACACGCCACTACGAGGCCGGAATTGCGGCCGGCGTCGAGATCGAGTGCCTGCACCGCTACCGCGTCCTGCTGCGGCGCACCCGCTCGCTGCTCGGCTTGATGAAGGGCGTTCTGCCGAGTGACGACATGCAGGTTTTGCGCCTGGAGTTAGCCCGGATCGCGGCGCGGACCAACCGTCTGCGTGACCTGGATGTCTTCCTGGCTTCACTGCCCGACTACGAAGCCCTGCTCCCCGAGCCGTTACGGCCGGGTTTGGCAGGGGTGACCGCGCAGGCTCGCCGCGAACGCGGGCTGGAACGCGGCCGTGTCCTCAGCCTGCTGCGCTCGCGGGATTACGCCTCCCGCCTGGCCCGTCTGGCCGCGACCTTCGCGGCGCCGGACGACTATCCGCCCACGCCGCTGGCGGGCGAAGCGCTGGGCCAAGCCATCCGCCAACGCCTCTGGAGGCAATGCCGGAGCGTGGTCAAGACCATCCCCGCCGTCCGCACGAGCGCCACCGCCGACGGCGACCTGCATCGCCTGCGCCTCCGCGTCAAGCGGGCCCGCTACCTGCTGGAGATCTTCGGCGGCCTCTTCGACCCGGATGCAGTCAACCTGCTGGCAGCACGCTGCCGACAGCTCCAGGCTGTGCTCGGGGAAGTCTGCGATCTCGGCGCCCAGCAAGAGCATGTCATGGGGCTGCTTGAACGGCGCGGCAGCGCCGCGGCAAGCGTACACGAAACCGCGGCCGTAGGGGCGCTGGCCGGCGCCTTGTTCGCCCGCCAGAAGCAGGCGCGCAAAGCCGTGACCCGGCAGCTTGAGCGCTTCCTGGGGCGGAAAACCCGCCTGGCCATCCGCCACTTCCGCGCCGCCGACGCGGAGACCGCAATCCCCTGAACCGCGCTAGGAGTTCCCATGGCCCGCCGATCATCCCGCCCTACCGTCCCGACGCCGCCTCTCCGGCTGTGGTTCGAGGAGCCGGCGACGCACTTCACCCAATCCCTGCCCCTGGGCAACGGCCGCCTGGGGGCCATGGTCTTCGGCGGGATGGAGGAGGACCGGATTGTCCTGAACGAGATCTCGCTGTGGTCGGGCTCGCCGCAAGAAGCGGACCGGCCCGATGCGCACGAGTTCCTGCCGGAGATTCGTCGGCACTTGCTCGAGGGCCGACCCATCGAGGCTCAGCAGCTCGTCCATGAGCACTTCACCTGCGCCGGCCCGGGTTCGGGCCACGGTCGCGGCGCGCATGTGCCCTTCGGCTGCTACCAGGTTCTGGGTAACCTGCGCCTGCGTTTCGCCGAGACTGGGGAGGCTCGAGACTACCAGCGCGAACTCGATCTCGACCGCGCCACCGCCCGCGTCACCTACAGCCAGGGCGACCGAGCCTGGGCTCGGGAGTACTTCGTCAGTGCTCCGGCGCAAGCGCTGGTGATTCGGCTAAGCGCGGCGGCGGCAGGCGCGCTCTCCTGTGAGATCAGCCTGGACCGCCCCGAGCGTTTCCTCACCCGCGCGCTGGCCCAGGCCGACCTGGAGATGACGGGCCAACTCGATGACGGCCGGGGCGGCGGCGGCATGCGCTACGCCGCGCGCTTGCGGGTGCTGGCCCAAGGCGGCTCGGTCAGTGCTGCTGGCGACCGCCTGCGGCTCAGTGGCGCCGACACGGCGCTGCTCATCCTGACCGCGGCCACGGACTACCGCGGTTTCGCCGGCCGCCAGACCGCCGACCCGGTCGCTGCGGCGGCGGCCGACCTCGAGAGAGCCGCCGCGTTACCCTATGCAACCCTGGTCCGCGAGCACTGCCAGGACTTCCAGTCCAGCTTCAGGCGTGTTCGGCTCGAACTGGCCGACGGGCGCGCCGAGAGCGCCACCGCGGCGGCGCTGCCGACACCCCGACGCCTGCTGGCCTTCAAAGAGGGCGGCACGGACCCGGCCCTGGCGGCGCTGTACCTCCACTACGGCCGTTACCTGCTCCTCTCCTCATCGCGTCCTGGGGGGCTGCCGGCGAACTTGCAGGGGCTCTGGGCCGAGGAACTCGAGACGCCGTGGAATGGCGACTACCACCTGGACATCAATGTACAGATGAACTACTGGCCCGCCGAGGTCTGCGCCCTGCCGGAGTTGCACGAACCCATGCTCCGGCTCATCGCCTCGTTGCAGGAGCCCGGCGCGCGCACCGCGAGAGCCTACTACGGGGCCCGGGGCTGGGTGGCGCACGTCATCACCAACGTCTGGGGCTACACCTCGCCGGGCGAGCATGCGAGTTGGGGCGCCACTGTCAGCGGCTCGGCCTGGCTCTGCGAACACCTGTGGGAGCACTATGCCTTCAGCGGCGACGAAGGCTATCTGCGCTGGGCCTACCCGATCCTGAAGGGCGCGGCCCTGTTCTACCTCGACCTGCTGGTGCGCGAACCGGCGCACGGCTGGCTGGTCACCGCTCCCTCGAACTCGCCCGAGAACAGCTTCCGCCTGCCCGATGGCCGCACCGGCCAGATCTGCCTGGGACCCACGATGGACATGCAGCAACTGCGGGAGCTGTTCGGCAATTGCCTGCGCGCCGCCGAGGTGCTCGGGGTGGACGAGGCCCTGCAAGCCGAGTGGCGTGACAAACGAGCCCAGCTGGCTCCCAACCAGATCGGGCCGGACGGCCGCCTGCAAGAGTGGCTCGAGCCCTACGAGGAGCCGGAACCACAGCACCGCCACGTCTCGCTGCTCTACGGCCTCCATCCTTACTGCGAGATCACCCCGGAAGGAACCCCGGCACTCGCCGAAGCCGCCCGCCAGGCGCTGGCACGACGTGGGGATGCGGGCACGGGCTGGTCGCTAGCCTGGAAGGTCAACTTCTGGGCCCGCCTGCGTGATGGCAACCACGCTTTCCGCATCCTGCACGCGCTGCTGAACCCGACGGGTGATATGGGCTTCCAGTATCGCGGCGGCGGCGCGGGCTCGTACGCCAACCTCTTCTGTGCCCATCCGCCCTTCCAGATCGACGGCAACTTCGGCGGCTGCGCGGGCATCGCCGAGATGCTGTTGCAGAGTCACCTGCGGAGCGGCGAACCGGGGGAAGCGCCGCTGCTGCGGCTGCTACCGGCCCTGCCCGACGCCTGGCCCGAGGGCAAGGTCGAGGGCCTGCGGGCACGCGGCGGCTTTGCGCTGGACCTCTCCTGGTCCGCCGGACGGCTGCACCGCGCCCGAATCACATCCCTCCGCGGCGCGCGGTGCCACCTCGAGGACCGCGATGCAGCCTGGACCGTGCGCTACACTAATGGTCGAGAGGTCCCAACCCGGCGCGAGGGCGGGATCCTGGTTTTCCAGACCCGGCCCGGCGCGGTGTACCTGATCAAGACGCGGGAGCCGTAGGCCTCTCGGATCTGCCCTGTCCCAGGTTTAGCGTTTCCCTTCGACCCGGTCAGCCAGGTGGTCGAAGCGGCGTTGCAGGCGCCTCAGAGTGAGCCGAGACACCACTTGGATGACCACCATCGGGCCGACGAGGTAGAACAACCCCACCAGGCACAACCCCAGCCCACCGAGGACGGTCCGGTCCACCGGGTTGCGCAGCAGGCCTTGTACCAGGAGTAGAAAGCCCAGCGGCAGGACCACAAAACCGGCAGTGATCATGCCCAGCAGTACCAACAGCCCGCAGTACGCAGCGAAGCCGTCACGGACGCCGGGCACGATCTGCCGAATCCCATCCGCCGCAGCCGTCCTTCCGCGTTGAACCACACCCAAGCCCCGAACCAGTGTGGGAACCACCTTCGCCAACGCCGGTAAACGGCCCCAGAAGGATGAACTCATGGTCTGCGCCTCAATCGCGCTTGCGGGCAATGAGGAGCCCAGCAACCAGACCGGCGAGGACTCCTACGACGGCAGCCCCGGCGATGTAGTGGTAGGGCTTCTCACGCACGCTCTGGTCGACCTTGCTGCCCATTTCCCGGCAGCTCTGGCCGATCCGCGAATCCGCCAGCGCGGCCTTGAGGCGCTCGATGCGCGCCCTCAGTCCCGCCGGAGTCTCCTGGCCCACGTCGCCAATGTCTTCGGCGGTCTCAATCGTAGCGGTCTTGTCTGCCATAGTCACTCTCCTGCTGAAATGAGACTTCACCATGAAGCCCTCACACCGTCCATGGACACGTACCGCGGCGACGGGTTGCGCCGAGGCGCGGAACGGTGCTATCTTTTCGACCTGTGCAATAAGGGAGTCCGCCTGGAGCGCTGAAGGCGCGCGACCATACCAGCCCAGGGCAACGCCCTGGGAATAGGATAGTTATGGGATTGAGCCCTGTAGGGGCGAGCCATCTACCCTAGGTTCGCGCCGAGGTCGCATGGGCCGCCCCTTCAGGGCTCAATCCAGCGCGGTGGACGGGTACCCAGGGCGTTGCCCTGGGCTGGTATCAAGCGCCCCTTTGGGGCTGAATACCTCGGCCCATCCTTATTGCACAGGTCGTATCTTTTTGTGGGCCGCCACCCCGGCGATACTACAGGACCCCAGCCATGAGCTCGTTGATCACAGACCCGCCGATCCCTCCACCTGCGGCCGCCCGTCGGCGCGATCTCAGTCCACGCCAGGCGATCTGGGCGAAGATCAGGGGGGAACCGCTGCATGGCATCCCCTTCGCCACCTACAACCTGCATGGCTTCGCCCGCCATGGCACCGAGCCCTCCTACCAGTCGCTGCTGGAGGTGGTTACAGCCAAGGCGGGGATGCTGGTCAAGCACGACGTGACCCAGACGACGCCGGATCAGCGAAACCCCCAGACCGGCGTGGAAACGGCGCCCGGACTGACGCGGCGAACCACGACCTGGCAGACGCCCAAAGGCCGGTTACGCTCGGTGACCGTTACCCCCACCGGGCAACCCGGCTATACGGTCGAACACGTCATCAAGAGTGACGATGATCTCGAGCGGGTCCAGTCGGTAGCCCACGCCAGCGCCGTCTTCGACCTGACGCCAACCCGACAACTCGTGCAGGCGGTGGGCGAGCGTGGCGTGCTGTATGTATCGTATCCTGATCCTATGTACAGCGCTGCGACCCTGTTCGATTATCAAGACTTCGTGGTCCGCTGCATCACGGCTCCGGAGCGCCTGCAGGGTCTTATTGACTACCTGGCCGAGGGGATCGTGGACCAGGTGGAGCGCCTGGCAAGCGCCTGCGAGGGTCTGCCCCTGCTCTTCTACACCGCCGGTCCTGAGGTCGCCACCCCGCCGATGCTGCCACCCAGCGTCTTCCGCCGCTTTGTCACCCCCTATCAGCGGCGTCTGGTCGACATCCTGCACGCGCACGGCCACCGAGCCTGCATCCACTGCCATGGCCGGGTGCGCCAGGTGCTGGATGAGATGCTCGAGATCGGCGCCGACGCCCTCGAGCCCATCGAGCCGCCGGACCAGGGCGACATCAGCCTCCGGGACCTGCTCGAGCGCACCCGCGGCAAACTCTGCCTCATGGGGTATATCCAAGATCAGGAGTTCTACCGCCAGGAACCCGGCCTGCTACGGCGGCGGGTTGAGCAGATCGCCGCGGTCACCGATCCCAGCGACCGCTACGTCATGACCCCGACCTGCACCCCATTCCAATTCCCGGCGGCGCCGCACTACATCCAGGCCTACCGCGAGTGGCTCGAGGCGGCCGCCGAGTTGCTGCCATGACGGGGCCGACCGCGGCTCACTGCGAGAGGACGTACTCCACCAGATCGTCGATCTCCTTCTCGGAGAGCCCGCTGGTGCGGCCGTGGGTATCGCCCGGATTGAAGATCGTCACGACCTCTTTCACCGTGGCGGCGCGACCGTCGTAGAGGAAGGGCGCTGTACGCCAGTTCTCCACCAGCGTCGGCGTGTCGAACGCCGTCTCCAGGTGCCGACCCAGGCCCGAGCCCACGTTGTACGTCCGCAGGTTGGTGAACAGCGGCTCCGGATGACACTGGACGCAACCGGCCTTCTCGAACAGCTTGCGGCCGCGCTTCGCCGCCTTGTTGAGGCCACCCTCGTCCAGGTACGGGCTGGGCACCGGCTTCAGCGCGCGCAGGTAGGCGTCAATCGCCTTGAGCTCCTCGTCAGGACGCACGGCGAACAGGATGAAGCGCATGCCCGAGCGCACCGCGGTTTCGGCGCTATCCCGGATACCGGTAACCATCACTGGCGGGGTCTGGGTCGCCAGCAGCATGCTCTTGGTCTGCTTCGGGTTGCCCATGCCGTCGTTGAGCAGGTCCCAGTTCAGCCCGTCAGCGCGGGCATCCGGGTGGCAGCTGGCGCAGCTCTGCCAGTGTTGAAAGCAGATCTGGGCATCGTTGAAGGCGCGCTCACCGAGGCGTTCCTGGGTGGGCTCCCGGGGCGGGCCGAGGGCCAGGGAGCGCGGCCGATGCACCGCCTCGGCGTCTAGGTTCACCACGCCCAGGCTGTCCGTATAGTACTCGGCGACATAGGCCTGTTTGTCCACGGCCAGAACCGCTCGCGGACCGTTGCCGGAGAGAGCCAGGCGGCGCCGCAGACCGACCAGGAAACTCAGATCGTTGGGGACATCCTCAGCCGTCGCCGAGACTTGCGAGACCCGCTCTCCCTTCGCCACCTTCGCCAACTTCTCGTGCATTGCCTTGCGGTCGATCACACTCAGTTCGTGGGTCCCTGCGTGCGTGACCAGCAGCAGGGCGCCGTCCGCGCTGCAGGTCACACCCCAGGGGTTGGCGGCGCCGAGGTCGACGTCGTCCAGCAACACGGTGTTGACATAGGCCTTGCCGGCCGCGTCGAGCACACTCAGGGCATTGGTATTCATCCAACCGCGCTCGAGCTGGGTGGTGGGCAGTTGGTAACGGGCCAGGAGATGCGACACGTAGACGAAGGCGCCATCGGGGGAGACACACAGGCCGCGCACGCCCGTCGAACCGTTGGGCAACGCCAGCGTCGCCGTGACCGCGTTGCTCTGCGTGTCGATCACGCTGACCGCGGCGCCGCTGTAATCCCGGTCAGCGCGCCCCATGGGTAGGTGGTTGGCCACGTATAGCCAGCGCCCGTCCGGGGTCAAACCGCAGGCGATGGGCTCGCGCAGAACCGCGATCGTGGCGGTCTCTTTCGCGGCCTGCAAGTCCAGCACCGAGACCGTGTGGTTGAAGCGATTGCAGACATACGCCAGGCGGCCGTCAGGGCTGACCGCCACGGCGCTGGGCGAGTGACCCACCGCGATCTGCCGCAGCTTGCCCGAGGCCGTATCCACCAACGCCAGAAGCCCCTTGGGCTCGCCGATCGTCACCAGCAGCGTCTTGCCATCCGCCGTGAGCGCCAGACCCGTCGGACTTCCCGGCATGGCCAGAACCGCGCTGACGGCGCCCTTCTCCACATCGAAGACCGCGACCTGTGCCGCCGACGCCTCCGCCACATAGATGCCGCCAGCGCCCTTCACCAGCGCGACGGGCGACAGAAAGGTAGGCCCGGCTGCCACCGCCGCACCCGCCCACACACTGGCCAATGCCGTCCATATCCGCGCTGTCATCGTCATCACGTATCCTCCGCTGCCATCTCGGCGCAGTGCTGTATACACCCGTCCCCGACAAGGTGCAAGACGGAAGCGACGTAATGCCTCAGAGAAGATTGGAGGAGGCCGTCAGGGCGTCGCTTCCTGAGGTCCCGCACGATGCCGACCGTCAACATCAACTCTCGTCTGAGAGTGACTACTCAGGTGCAACTGCGTATCCTACCCCAACGGGGTTGCGTCATGGTGCCAAGACGCAACCCCGTTGGGGTAGGAGGTCATGACCCAATATGACCCAGGGTAGCGGCA
>CAILKC010000687.1 GCA_903834675.1 uncultured Victivallales bacterium
CCCCGCCGTATCCCCATTCCTGGAGCCGGCGGTCCCCGCCGTATCCCCATCCCTGGAGCCGGCGGTCCCCGCCGTATCCCCATCCCTGGAGCCGGCGGTCCCCGCCGTATCCCCATCCAGAGACGGCGGAAGTCCTGCCCTCAGGCATGACGGCCCGCCGACCTCCACGCCCTGCGGGCGGAAGAGAGGGTCAGGGACGGCATCTCTAGTCCGCCTCGCCGTCAGGTCGGCTTCAGCGCCTCGGCCAGCTCGGCGACGAAGCGGGCGCAGGCGGCGAGGCGTTCGTCCACGCTGCCGGGCCCGGCCAGGCGCTGCACCAGGGCGCTGCCGACCACAACCCCGTCGGCGTGCGCGGCCACCGCTCGGGCCATCTCTGGCGAAGAGATACCGAAGCCCGCTACCACCGGCACTGGACTCACCGCCCGCACCCGCCCCAGCAGCGCACCCAGGTCGTCCGGCAGCTCGTGGCGTGTCCCGGTGACCCCGGTCACGGTGATGCAGTAGATGAAGCCACCGGCGCCCTGGGTGATCATGGCGATGCGTTCCGGCGGTGTAGTCGGGGCCACCAGGCGGATCACCGGCAGCCCGACCCGGTCCAGCGCTGGCTGCACCTCGCCGAGTTCCTCGAAGGGCACATCCACCAGCAGGACCCCGTCGACGCCGGCCTTGGCTGCCGCCACGGCCAGGCGCTCGATGCCATACTGGAAGATCACGTTGTAGTAGCTGAACAGCACCAGCGGCACCTCGGTGACCTGCCGCACCCTGGCCACCATGTCCAGCACCCCGGCCAGCGTCGTCCCCGCGGCCAGGGCCCGTTGACTGGCCTGCTGGATGGTCGGCCCGTCCGCCATCGGATCGGAAAACGGCACGCCCAGCTCGACGATGTCCGCCCCCGCCGCGGCGATGGCCGGCACCAGCCGGGCCGTGGCTTCCAGATCGGGATCGCCGGCGCTGACGAAACTCACCAGGGCCTTGCGCCCCGCAGCGCGGCAGGCCTGGAAGGCATGATCGATGCGGTTCATGCAGCCCCTCACTCTCAGGCCAGGCCCAGGTGTTTCTTGGCGTTGGCCACGTTGTCCATATCCTTGTCGCCGCGACCGGACAGGTTCACCAGCAGAATCTGGTCGGGACGCATCTGCGGCGCCCGCCGGAGTGCCTCGGCCAGCGCATGGGCACTCTCCAGCGCCGGGATGATGCCCTCCAACCGGCAGAGCAAATCAAAGGCGGCAATGGCTTCGCGGTCGTTGATGGTGCAGTACGTGGCTCGGCCGGTGTCGTGCAGGTAGGCGTGTTCGGGGCCGACCCCGGGGTAGTCGAGCCCGGCCGAGACCGAGTGGGTGTTGCGGATCTGGCCATCCTTGTCCTGCAGCAGGTAGGTCTTGTTGCCGTGCAGGATGCCGACGCTTCCCGCCGTAATGCTGGCGGCGTGTTCGCCGGTCTCGAGGCCCCGTCCACCCGCCTCGACCCCGATCAGCGCCACCGCCGCATCGTCGATGAACCCGGCAAACAGGCCCATGGCGTTGCTGCCGCCGCCGACGCAGGCAATGGCCGCATCGGGCAGCCGCCCCTCTTTCTCCAGAATCTGCCGCCGCGCCTCTTCGCCAATCACCGACTGGAAGAAGCGCACCATCTCGGGATACGGATGCGGCCCGGCCACGGTCCCAATGACGTAGAAAGTCGTGCGGACCGTCGCCACCCAGTTGCGCAGGGCCTCGTTCATGGCGTCTTTGAGCGTGCCAGTGCCGCTGGCGACCGGCACCACCCGAGCCCCCAGCACCTGCATGCGCCGCACGTTGGGCGCCTGGCGCTCGATGTCCTCGGTGCCCATGAACACATCGCATTCCATCCCCAGCAGCGCCGCGATGGTCGCGGTGGCGACCCCGTGCATGCCCGCGCCGGTCTCGGCGATCACCCGCGGTTTACCCATGCGGCGGGCCAGCAAGCCCTGGCCCAGAGTGTTGTTGACCTTGTGCGCTCCGGTGTGGTTCAAGTCCTCACGCTTGAGGTAGATACGTGCCCCGCCACAATGCGCCGTGAGACGCCGGGCAAAGTAGAGCGGCGATTCGCGCCCGACGTAGTCGCGCAGCAGCCCCCGAAACTCGGCCAGGAAGCCGGCGTCCCGCCGACTGGCCGCGAAGACGGCCGTAAGCTCGTGCAAGGCGGGCATCAGCGTCTCGGCGACATACTGCCCGCCGTAGATTCCGTAATGACCCTTTATCGGCATGACGTCGTCTCCTGTAAGGCTCTCGCAGAACCCCGCGCCGCGGCCACAAAGCGGCGCACGCGGTCATGATCCTTGATTCCGGGAGCGGCTTCGACGCCGCTACTCACGTCAACGCCCCAAGGTTGCACCTGGCGCAGAGCCTCGGCTACGTTTTCGGGCCGCAAGCCACCCGCCAGCAGCACCCGCCGTCGCTGGGCCAACTGCGCTGCGAGGGCCCAGTCGCAGACCGTGCCTGTGCCGCCCCGGCCCGCCGCCCCGCCAACGTCCACCACCAGCGCCGCGCCCGGGGTCAGCACTGCACGCTCGACCTCGGCCGCCTCGTGCAGGTTGACCACGCGCCAGGCGCTGGCCAGATGGAATGCCGCCACCTCGAGGTCCGTTTCGTCCCCATGAAACTGGATCACATCCAGCCGGCCAACCCTGACCGCTTCAGCCACGGCTGCCGGCGTCGCGTTCACCACCACGCCAACCCGCTGGACTCCCGCTGGGACCAGAGCCGCCAGAGCCCCCAGACGCTCCGGCGACACGTAGCGCGGTGACTTCTCGTACAACACGAAGCCGACACAGTCCGCCCCGGCCGCTACGGCG
>CAILKC010000688.1 GCA_903834675.1 uncultured Victivallales bacterium
AGGCGCGTTGCCTGCTGGCGGTTTGCGGGGACGAATGGCCGGTAGCTGGCGCTCTCGCGACGGCCTCCATGGAGCCCGTCTATGTGCGTCCGGCAGTGTTTGTAGCGCCCCGGCCGCCGGTGGGTCTGGGCCGCGACTGAGGTGCGTCTGGCAGACGCCTGCCAGAGCCAGCGGGGGTCTCTTGCTTGAAGCCCGGGATCAGAGGGTTCCCTTTATAATTATACTTGACGCGCGCGCGCTAGCGCGTGAAGCGATCGGCGCTAGGTTACGTCGCCGTATTGGTTACGGCTGATGGTGGGGGAAGCTCGACCCTTCGGGCGCGACGTGTGGCGGGAGGCTGTACGGGTTCAGTCTTGCGGAAGGAGCGGCGGTATATCCATGGATGAAATGCGTCAGGTCCAGCCGTCCCCGGCGGGAGCGGAGCCATCGGCCTACGATGCCTCGAAGATCACCGTGCTGGAGGGGCTTGAAGCTGTTCGTTTGCGGCCGAGTATGTATATCGGCGACACCGGCGAACGCGGCTTGCACCACCTGGTTTACGAGGTGGTCGATAACAGCATTGACGAAGCGCTTGCCGGTTACTGCACGGACATTGACGTGATCATCCACGCCGACAACAGCGTGACGGTCACCGACAATGGCCGCGGCATTCCGGTGGACATGCATGAAGGCGAGGGCAAGCCTGCGGTCGAGGTGGTGCTGACGGTCCTGCATGCCGGCGGCAAGTTCGACCATAATGCCTACAAGGTATCCGGCGGTCTGCACGGAGTGGGCGTGTCCTGCGTCAACGGCCTGAGCGAGTGGCTCGAAGTTGAAGTGAAGCGGGATGGGCAGGTCCACATGATCCGCTTTGAGCGGGGCGCTACGGTTTCGCCGTTACGCCGTCTGCGGGCCTGCGAGGGCACCGGCACGCAGGTCACCTTCAAGCCGGATGCGACCATCTTTGAGGTGCTGGAGTACAAGTGGGACATTCTGGCCAAGCGCCTGCGCGAGCTGGCGTTTCTGAATGCCGGCCTGCGGTTGTCGTTGCGGGACGAGCGGGGCAAGGAGGGAGATCGGGACGAGGCGTTCCAGTACAAGGGCGGCATTCGTGAGTTTGTGGTTCACCTCAATGAAGGCCGGGTGCCGTTGAGCGAGGTGATCTACCTGCGGGCCGAGAAGGATGGCCTGGAGGCTGAGGTGGCGATGCAGTACAACGATGGCTACGCTGAGAGCGTTTTCAGCTATGCCAACAACATCAGCACCATCGAAGGGGGCACGCATCTCACTGGCTTCCAGGGGGCGCTGACGCGCAGCGTCAACAACTACATCCGCGATATCCCGGCATTGAAGACCGAGGCCACGGTCACGGGCAACGACGTGCGCGAGGGGCTCAGCGCCATCATCAGCGTTAAGGTGCGGGATCCGCAGTTTGAGGGGCAGACCAAGACCAAGCTGGGCAACGGTGATGTGCGCGGCACGGTGGACAGCATCGTCTACGAAGGCTTGACGACGTACTTCGAGGAGCATCCGGTTGAAGCGCGGCTGGTGATTGAGAAGGCCATGCTGGCGTCGCGGGCGCGGGAAGCGGCGCGCAAGGCGCGGGAGCTGGCTCGGCGCAAGACCGCCTTGGATAGCACCGCGCTACCCGGCAAGCTGGCGGACTGCTCGGAGCGCGACCCCGCGAAGAGCGAGCTGTACATCGTCGAGGGCGATTCGGCTGGCGGCTCGGCCAAGCAGGGCCGCAACAGCCAATTTCAGGCCATCTTGCCGATCCGTGGCAAGCTCCTGAACGTGGAGAAGGCGCGGCTGGACAAGCTCTTCAACAACAATGAGATTCGCGCGCTGATCACGGCCATTGGCTGCGGCATCGGCGCCGACGAGTTTGACCTTGCCCGGGCGCGCTACCATCGCATCATCATCATGACCGATGCCGACGTGGACGGCTCGCACATCTGCACGCTGCTGTTGACCTTCTTCTACCGGCAGATGAAGCCGCTGATCGAGGCGGGGTACATCCACATTGCCAAGCCGCCGTTGTTCAAAGTGCGTCGGCGCAAGGTGGAGCAGTATGTCGAGAGCGAGGAGCAGATGGACAGCCTGCTGCTGGACCTGGTCCTCGAGGATCTGAGTATTCGGCCGGTGGGGGGCGAGCCGCTGTCGTCGGCGCGGGTGCGGGAGATCATCGCGGTTCTGCGTGATGCGTTGCGGGTGGGGGTAGCGCTGGGACGGCATGGGATTGATCCGGACGCCTACGTGGCGCGCCGCGACCCGGCGCGAGGGCTGTTTCCCATGGCGCGGGTAGCGGTACGGGAACTAGACGGCTCGGTCAGCGAGCAGTTTGCCTACACCGAGGACGAGGAGGCGGCCATGGTTACGGCTGCCGAGGCGCGTCTGACCTTGGCGCCGCGCCCGGCGTCGGCGGAAGAGACGCCGGAGCTGCGCGAGGCGCGCCTGGCCTCGGAGCAGGCCGTGGTTCGGGCGGCCATCGACATCACCCGCATCTACGAGGCGACGGCCTTCCGCGACATCGAAAACCGGCTTGCCACGCTGGGCTTTAGCAGCGCGAACCTCTACCGGGGTGAGCAGGCCATTCTGGAGGTGCTGCACCGCGACGAGGCGGTGCCGGTGACGACGCTGACGGAGATGTATGAGCAGGTCAAGGCGAGCGGTCGTCAGGGTCTGCACATTCAGCGCTACAAGGGCTTGGGCGAGATGAATCCCGACCAGCTTTGGGAGACGACGATGGATCCGGTTCGGCGCAAGATGCTGAAGGTGCGCATGGAGGATGCCATCGAGGCGGAACGCATGTTCGTGCTTCTGATGGGCGACGAGGTGGCCCCTCGGCGGGACTACATCGAGCGCTACGCCCCGACCATCAAGGACCTCGATATCTGAGGAGTGACGCAACTCTATGAGCGACGATAAGAAGGTGGACGAGGGCGGAGTGGCGGCGCCGGGGGATGGCGTCGGCGGCAACATTGGCCGCAACGATGTGCCGGCGAATATCGAGGAGTTGATGCATCATGCCTACCTGCGCTACTCGCTGAGTGTCAACGTCGGTCGGGCGATTCCCGACGTGCGTGACGGCCTCAAGCCGGGCATGCGGCGCATCCTGTACGCCATGCGCCAGCTGGGGCTGACCAAGAGCCACGCCTACACCAAGTGCGCCAAAGTCGTTGGCGAGGTGATCGGCAACTATCATCCCCACGGCGATCAGGCGGTGTACGACACCCTCGTGCGCATGGCGCAGGAGTTCAGCATGCGGGCGCCGCTGATTGATGGGCAGGGCAACTTCGGCAGTATCGACGGGGATGCGCCGGCGGCCTACCGCTACACCGAGTGCCGCCTGGAACGCCTGGCGGAGGAACTCCTGGCCGACCTGGACAAGAACACGGTCGACATGCGCCCGAATTTCGATGAATCCACGCTCGAGCCAGAAGTGCTGCCGGCGCGCTTCCCGAACCTGCTGGTGAACGGTAGCACGGGCATTGGGGTGGGTATGGCGACGAACATTCCACCGCACAATCTGGGCGAGGTGATCGACGCCACGGTGCTGATTATCGACCGTCCGACGGCGACGGTCGAGGAGTTGATGCAGGTCATGCCGGGGCCGGATTTTCCGACCGGCGGCGAGCTGCACGGGGTGCGCTCGATCCTGGAACTCTACGAGACCGGCCGCGGTTCACTGCGAGTGCGCGGCAAAGCGCAGATCGTGGAGAAAGACGGCAAGGAACGGATCATCATCACCGAGCTGCCCTACGCGGTCAACAAGGAGCATCTCGTCAGCCGCATTGCCGAGTTGGTCAACGAGAAGACCATTCCGGGTATCAGCGACATCACCGACGAGTCGAGCAGCCGTACGGGTATTCGTATTGTCATCGAGGTGAAGCGGAACGCCATGGCGAGCATGGTGCTGAACCAGGTCTATCAGCACACGCTGTTGCAGACCACTTTCGGGGCGCAGTTTCTGGTGGTGGACCGCAACCGGCCGCGGGTGATGACGCTGCGCCAGATTTTGCAGGCCTACATCGACCACCGGCTGGAGGTGATCACCCGCCGGGCACAGTACGACCTGGAGCGGGCCGAAGCGCGGGCGCACATCCTCGATGGGTTGCTTATCGCGGTCAAGAACATCGATGAAGTGGTGGCCATCATCCGTGGCTCTCGCACCCGCGACGAGGCGGGCGAGCGGCTGATGGAGCGCTTCCAACTGTCGAAGAAGCAGACCGCGGCGATTCTGGAGATGCGCCTGCACCAGCTCACGGGGCTGGCCATCGACGAATTGCAGACCGAGTACGACCAGTTGCAGCAGCAGATTGCCTACCTGACAGAGTTGCTGGCGAGCCGGGAGAAGCGCATCGCCGTGGTCCGCCAGGAGCTGCTCGAGGTGCGTCAGGCCTACAGCAACAAGCGGCGCACGGAGATCAAGGTCGGCGACCGCGAACTGGGCATCGAGGACCTCATCGCGCAGTCCGTCTGGGTGGTGACCATGTCGGCTCGGGGGTACATCAAGCGCGTGGCCGAGGACAGCTATCGCACCCAGAACCGGGGCGGGGTGGGTGTGCGCGGCATGCAGACTAAGGACGATGAGGACTATGTCCAGCACCTGCTGACCGCGATGACGCACGACTACCTGCTGTTCTTCACGAACCGTGGGCAGATGCACTGGCTCAAGACCTACGAGATCCCGGAAGGGACGCGCGACAGTACGGGACGGGCCTTGGTGAACCTGCTGGAGCTGGCGGAAGGCGAGCAGGTGCGGGCCATGATCCCGGTCAGCGTCGTGGACGACCCGACGCGGTTTGTGGTGATGGCTACCCGTAACGGCACCGTGAAGAAGACCCGTCTTGACGCCTTCAAGAACCTCCGGCGCAAGGCCATCTGGGCCATTCTTCTGGACGAGGGCGATGACCTCATCGAAGCGGACCTGACCGACGGGCAGCAGGAGTTGCTGCTCTCCAGCGAGGCGGGTATGGCCTGCCGGTTCCGCGAGACCGACTGTCGCACCCTGGGCCGTATGACGCGCGGTGTGCGCGGCATGCAACTGCGCAACGAGCAGGGAGAATTGACAACGCACCTGGTGGCGATGACCGTGGTAAATCCGGCGGCAGAACTGCTGGTGGTAACGGTCAAGGGTATGGGTAAGCGTAGTCGGGTCGGCAGCGGGATCGCGGAGCAGGATGCGGAGATTTCGGGTGGCGGCTATCGGCTGACCCGTCGCGGTGGCAAGGGCGTCATCAGCATCCGCTTGCGGGCTGGCGACCGCGTGGTACAGGCTATTCAATTGGACCAGGATCAGGACCTACTCCTGACCTCGGTGAAAGGGCAGGTGGTGCGCATCGGCACTGCCGGCATCCGGACGCTGAGCCGCAACTCACAGGGCGTGCGAGTCATGCGACTGCGCGAGGATGATGAGATCAGTGTGGTTACGACCGTCGCCCGCCTCGACGAAGAGGAGGCCGTCGGCGTCGGGCTCGATGCGCTGCCCACGGATGAGGGCGCCGAGCCTGTTGCGGTGGACGTCCCCGAGACTGAAGAGATCGAGGACCTGGATGACAGCCCGCTGCCCGACGAGGATATCCCCGAGGAGCTGGCGGACGAGGACGATGACGCGGGGCCGGGCACGGACGAGGGCTGAGCGCGCCGCCTAACGCTTAGGGCGCGAGCCCGGCGGGTAACTTGAGGAGGCCGAGGATGGCTGCGGCCGCCCGCAGCCGGGCATCCAGGGCAGCGTCGTTCAGCCTGGCTTCGAGGCGCGGGAGTTGCGCTCGGGTGCCGCACGCTCCGAGCGTCTCCGCGGCGTAGGCCCGTACGGCCTCCTCGTTGGCCTCGAGGTCCTGCACGACAACCGCGAGAGCCCCCGGGGCGCCAAGCCGAGCCAGGGCATTCCAGTAGAACGAACGCGCCAGCGCCTCGGTCTCGGCCTCGGCCAGGGCCCGGAGAGGGGCGCAGTCCTGCGGTCCGCCCACCTGGCCGAGGACCCAGGCCGCGATCCGGCGGTTGCCTAACTCGGCGTCTGCCAGGCGGGCGCGCAGTGTGGCGAGCGCCGCAGGGTCACCCTGCCGCGCCAGGGCCGCCGCCGCCATCATCTCCAGCGTGGGGTTGCCTTCGTTGAGGGCAGCGACGAGGGCCTCGCGGTTACCCACTCGGTTCAGCTTGAACAGGCTTTCGCTGGCATGGACGCGACCCTTGCTTTGCGTGTCGTTGAGGATGGCAGTCAGCACCGAGACGGGAGCTTCGACGCCCGCCCGGATCAGCTCGCGAGCCAGGCCGCAGCGGCGTTGGTCATCGGTTTCGACGGGCAGCCGTGGGGTGAGGCTAGAGACCACCTCGGATCCCAGTCCGGCCTGGGTGAGCCCTTCGGCCGCGTGCATGCTGGGCCAGAACTCCGGGCTGTGCAGTCCAGCGCGCAACCCCGCGAGGGCCCGTTCGCGCAGGGCCGGGTCAAGGGTCGCCGGTGCCTGGCCCGAGCAGGACAGCGTCATGGCGGCGAGCCAAGGCAAGGCGGAACGCATGGTAGTGCCCCCTCTGCGGATCACGTTTCTGCCGCCGTATTCCTGCCTGGCGAGTTGACTGCGGCGACGCTGGCGTCTCCATTATGGTGCGCCTCGGTCGAATGGCAAGTTGGGCACGGTGCCCTGCAGGGCTGTTTCCTTCTTCCGGGCGGTAGGCGCCTTGGAGTCGGCGGTCCGCCCCGGCCCTGCCGGGGCTTCCGCCGTCTCTGGGGATACCGCGAACCCGCCCGGAACGGGCTGGGCATCGCGGGCTCCAGGGCGGCAAGCGGGGTCATGGCAGACGCCTGCCAGATCCAGCCGGGGGCTCTGCTAAAAAAAGCCCTGGGGCACGGTGCCCTGGGGCGCAGGTTAAGGAGAGACGACTGTGAAACTGTCTGTCATGCTGTTCCCCTTTCACCGCCTGCTGAGTGAGGGTGCGCTCGAACCGACGGCCTTTGTGCGGGACCTCAGGGCCGCCGGGGTGACCGCCATCGAGCCCATGGCCAGTTGGATCCGCAGCGACCCGGTGAACTGGGGCCGGTTCGACGCGGCGGCGCGCTCGGCCGGAATGGTCTATTCGTGCTATGACATCGGGGTGAACCTCATTGGCGAGAGTGTGGCCGACCGTCAGGCGGCGCTGGAACTGGTCGCCCGCGAAGTGGCGTTCTGCCGCGACGAGCTCCAGTGTTTCGTCGCCCTGCTGCCGGGGACCCGCCCCGCGGCCGGGATGAGCAACGAAGAGGGCCGGAGACTCTACGGCGAGGCGCTGGCGCAGGCCGCGACGCTGACGGCCGCCACGGGGGTGACGCTGACGATCGAAGACTTCGGAGTCTACCCGCATTTCGCCTGCGCTGCCAGGCACTGCATGGAGGTCCTGAACGGGGCCGGAGAGACGCTGCGTTTCACCTTCGACAACGGTAACTTTCTGCTGGCGAGTGACCTGCCACTGGAGGCCTATATCGCCACCCGTCCGCGTCTGGCGCATGTCCACATCAAGGACTTCTGCCCGCGAGACCCCGACGGCAGTCCGTCCTTGACCTCGGTCGGCGGGGTGCCCTACAAAGGCTGCCTGATCGGCGACGGTACGGCCCAGGTGCGCGAGTGCCTGCAGGCGCTGCGTCGGGACGGCTATGAGCAGTGGATCAGTATCGAGGTCGGTGGCGGAAATCCCGTCGAGCAAGCGCTGCACGGTGCCCGGGTGATCCGCGCCGTCTGGCAGGCAGGCAAACCACAGTGAAGTTCGCCGCGAACCGTGGAGGGCGAACCTCCCAGCCGCGCCGTCGCCGGTGAGCCGTCGGCCAGGGGCCCGGGGTGGGGAAGGCTCACCGCCTGCAGTACCAGCCGTTGGCAAGACCCGGGGCTGCCTACGGCTTCGCCGCCGTCGCCTTGGAGCAGTCGAACAGCATGCCAGGCTTGCTGAACGCCACGTGGTTGTGATAGGTGGCGTATTCCGAGACGATGGCCCCGTTGGCGCCGGCGCGCTGGAAGTGCCACGACTCCGGGTCTTGCAGCGAGTAAAGTTCGCCGGCGCTGCGTCTGGCCACGTAGGTTGATTTGAACCACGGCTCGCCGTAGCCGAACGGCCGCTGGGCCGCGGGCATGGCGCTGATCCGCGTTTCGTCCCCGGCTCCCTGGTGTTCGCCGAAGAACTCGACCGTACCATAGCGCACATGCCAGGACTCCATCTTGGGACTGTAGCCATCCGGCCCGCCGATGTGGTGGTGTTCCGGCAGCATCTGGCCGGGCAGCAGGTAGATTTCGTGACCGAGGTAGCCGTAGGTGCCCTCTTTGAAGTCGCCGCCGTAGGCCTTGCTGCCGGCCGTGCCGTAGGCGCCGTGGGCGTTGATCCAGAAGATGCCGGCCATGCCGAGCGTCTTGAAGTCCCGCTGCAGGAAGTCGCAGACCCAGAATTGATCGGTCTTGAGCAC
>CAILKC010000689.1 GCA_903834675.1 uncultured Victivallales bacterium
CGCCGGTGCCGCCGCCTGGGCGTCACGGCTCACCCCCGCCTCCCAGGGGCCGTTCAGCGACAATTCCTGGCGCAGAGGCTCGGCGAGCAAGCCCCCAGGCAGCGCCAACGCCGCCAGCATCAACACCCCGCCCCACCAGCGCCGACGGTACGACGTCCTCATGACCTCGATCCTCCTGCCATCATTTCAGCCTTCAGCGGTTCTTGGAAGGGCAAGTACAGGGGCGCTTTCACCGACCCGGCCCAAGACCATAGCGAGGCGAGCGCCGCGCCGCCAGCCTGATCCGCGTCATTCCCGTGGCAGGGCTGTTTCAAGAAACTGGGCTGGGCGTCGCAACACCCCGTGGTCTGTCTGCCGTATCGGGTTGCCCGAGAACACATGCCGTCAGGCCTGGCACAGGCGCCAAGCCAAAGCGGTGTCGCGGTCGCCGTCGGCGACCTTGCCACGCGCACTCCACATGGTCGAGGCGCGATATGGACTGCGTGCGGCAGAGGGCCGCGGACGCGGCCCGTCGACGCCGCTTTCACAGCCGACGGTACGACGGCGGTCGTTTCTTGAAACAGCCCGGTTCCCCTGTTCAAGACCGTTGCATACAGTCGCCACTACGACTATGGTGACGAACGGCGTGACGTCACCACGGTTTCAAGACCTGGGTTCCGCAGAAGGATGTGACTATGACAGCATTTCCCCGCACGATGGTCGGCGGCCTCTCCGTGTCCCGCATGATCATCGGCACGAACTGGTTCCTTGGTTACAGCCATACCTCGGCCGCCAAGGACGACTACATCAAGACCCACATCATGGAGCGCACCAAGATCGCCGATATCCTCGAGGTCTACCTCAACTCCGGCGTCGATACGGTCATGGGACTGATTCAGCGGCCGCAGCTCTGGGAAGGCATCCAGGAGGCGCAACAACGCACGGGTAAGAAGATGATTGTAGTCTCCACCCCGGGCATCCCCGTCACCCCCGAGACGCCGAGCAAAGGCTTCGGGGCCGAGGCCGAGAAGATCTTTGACGAGGAGCAGCGGCTGGGTGCCACGTTCTGCTTCCCGCACCAGGGCACCACCGACGCCCTGATTGACCGCTGCACGCGGCGCATCCGCCACCTCGACCAGATCAGCCGCATGATCCGTGAGCGCGGCATGATTCCTGGCCTCAGCACTCACATGCCCGAGTCGATCATCTATGCCGACGAGAGCGGCGCCGACGTCGAGACCTACATCTCGCTGTACAATTCCATGGGCTTTCTCATGCAGGTCGAGGTCGACTGGATCCACCGCGTCATCACCCACGCCAAGAAGCCGGTTATGACCATCAAGCCCATGGCGGCCGGGCAGCTCCGGCCCTTCCAGGCCTTCAACTTCGTCTGGAACACGCTGCGCTCTCAGGACATGGTCACCGTCGGCACCATGACCCCCAAGGAAGCCCAGGAGTGCATCGATCTCTCGCTGGGCATTCTGGAGCGCCGCAACGCCGAGATCCAGCTCCAAGAGACGCGCTCCAAGTCCAGCATCAAGCCCAAGGGGTGAGGTCATCCATGAAGGTCCTGATCACCGGCGCCTGCGGCTTCATCGGTCGGAATCTGATCGCGGAACTTGAGCCTCACCACGAGTTGCGCCTGGTCGACAGCGTGGCTCCGGCGGACGCCACCATGTTCGCCGGCGGGCGCGACCGGCGGGCGGCGCCGCTGCTGACGCGCTGGCCGTTCGTCAAAGCGGACATCGGCGACCTCGCCGCCATGCGCCAAGCCTGCGAGGGCATGGACGCCGTGGTGCATCTGGCCGCCGACCCCACCGGCTACGCCGACCGCGGCAAAGAGATCATGCAGATCAACGTGGTGGGGACCTACGTGGTTCTCGATGCGGCCCGGCTGGCAGGGGTAAAGCGGGTCCTCTGCGCGTCCAGCATCAACGCCTTCGGGACCTTCTATTGGCGGCTGAGCGGCAAACCCCCGCCGTACACCACCATGCCCCTGGACGAGTCGTTCGACACCGTTGCCGAAGACCCCTACAGCCTGAGCAAGCGCTGCAACGAAGAGAGCTGCGCGGCCTTCACCCGGGCTTACGGCCTGACCACCGCGGCTTTCCGCTTCGCCGGCGTCTCTTCAGCCGAGCGCTACGACACGCTGCGCCGCGAGAGCAAACCCACCGTCGCCTGGAGCGAAGACCTCTATCAGTGGGTGCATGTCACCGATCTCGTTCGCGGCCTGCGCCAGGCCGTGGAATGCCCGGCCCTGCCGACCTACGGTGTCTATACCCTGGCCGCCGGTGATACGCGTTGCCCGGAGCCGACGATGGAGCTGTTGCGGCGCTTCCGCCCTGACCTGGCCGCACGGGTCACGCGCCCTCTGCCAGGCCGCGCCCCGCTCCTCTCCATCGAGCGCGCCCAGAAGGCCTTCGGCTATGCCCCTGCCTTCCGGCTGGGCGATTGACCCGCGGCCCGCAAGTCAGCCTGACCCAGACCCCGCCCAGGCGGGCACGCTTCTGCCTCCGCGATGAGCGCGTCGGCCTGCGCCTCATCGACATGCTGCTGTCCCGCTTTCCCTACCAGACGCAGGCGACCTGGGAGCAACGCCTGCGCGACGGCGTCATCCTTATTAACAACCAACCGAGTTCACCCGACCACGTCCTGGCCGAGGGCGACGTGCTGGAGTACGATGCCGCCGACATCCCTGAACCCGAGGTCAGCCTGGCCGTCGACATCCTCTACGAAGACGCCGACATCATGGTCATCAACAAGCCCGCCGGCCTGCCTTGCCATCCCGCCGGCCGCTTCTTCCACCACACCCTCTGGGCCTTCCTGAAAGCCAGCGCCGACGTCGAGAACCCGCAGTTTGTCAACCGTCTGGACCGCGAGACCTCGGGCCTGGTCGTGGTCGGGAAGAACGCCGCGGCCTGCCGCGCCTGCCAGACGCAGTTCGAGCGGCGCCAGGTGGAGAAACGCTACATCGCCCTGGTCGAAGGGCGCTTCCCCCCCACGCTCCGGGTCAGCGGCCGCCTGTCGCCGGACCCCGCCAGCCCCATCCGCCGGAAATGCCGTTTCAGCGCCGACCCGCCCCCTGGGCCCGCCGCGCCGCTCCCTCCTGAGCCTGAGTCTGCCGCGGCAAGCCCCAGCGCCGACTGGGCCGACACGGAATTCAGCCTGCGGGCGCACCATGGGCCGATTAGCGAACTGGGCGTCATCTTGCACACGGGCCGAACGCACCAGATACGGGCGACGCTTGAAGCCCTCGGCTTTCCGGTGGTTGGAGACAAGCTCTACGGCGGCGATCCGGCGGTCTTTCTGCGTTTCTGTCAAGGCCGCCTGAGCGACGCCGACCGGCAGGCGCTGCGTTTGCCACGGCAAGCCCTGCATGCCGCCGAACTGACCTTCCGGCACCCCCAAACCGGCCAGTGCGCCACCTACCGTGCCGAGTTGCCGACAGACCTGCGCGAGTTCATCGCCGCCATGGCCACGCCGTAAACCCGCGGAGGCTCTCGCAGAACCCCGCGTCCGGCCCTGGAGCCCGCGATGCCAAGCCCGTTCCGGGCAGGTTCGCGGTATCCCCGTGCCCCCGTCCCCTGGAGCCCGCGATGCCAAGCCCGTTCCGGGCAGGTTCGCGGTATCCCC
>CAILKC010000690.1 GCA_903834675.1 uncultured Victivallales bacterium
ATCCAAAACGAGATTGAGCCCTGCCGGGGCGGCATACCGACAGTCCATGGGCAGCGCGCGGCCAGCTATGGCGCCCCTGCAGGGCTGAGAATCTGGGGTCTGCCCGGTACCCAGGGCGCTGCCCTGGGCTGAGGGATGGCGCCCCTTTGGGGCTGAAGAGGGGCTGAGGGATGGCGCCCCTTTGGGGCTGACGAGGGGCTGAGGGATTACACCCCATCGGGGCTGAAGAGGCAGAGGCGAACCCGCGACTTCCGCGGCTGGGGGTACTGACCTGCGCCCGACGGTCATGCCCCCGCTTGTCTCCCTGGAGCCCGCGATGCCGTCGCCCGTTCCGGGCGGGTTCGCGGTATCCGTCGGCTCCAGTGTGCCGACCACCCGGAAACTGCCCTGTGCGCACTCAGGACTGGCCGTCGCGTCGGCTGGCCAGGAGTCCGGCGGCTTCGGGGCAGCCATAGATGGTGCCGGTGTAGGCCTTGCCCTGGCCGGGCCCCGGCGGCGGCGCGTTCTTGAGGGCTTCGAACTTTGCCTGCCAGGCCAGCCGCAGGATGCGCAGGTGCTCGGGGTCACCCGCCAGCCGAATCGCGTTGACCAAGGCCATCACCGTGACGCCGTACTGGCCGGTGAACGCACTCGCCGGACAAGAGGTGTAGCGCCAGCCGCAGCGCGGCTCGATCCAGGTATCGTGGTTGAGGAAGGTCACCGCACGCTGCACCGCCGGTGGGATGCGCTCGTCGCCGGTGAGCTGGCCGTAACGACTGAGGCCATTGACCAGGATAGCCGTGATAAAGCCTGCCATCCCGACGTGCTTGCGGGTGGTGCAGTAGCAGTGCCCCGGGTAGAGCTGGTAGAGCCAGCCACCACAGTGCGGGTCCTGCCGCGCCAAAGCCCGGTCGGCCAGGTTGCGCATGGCCTTGAGGTAGCGCTCGTCGAAATCCAGTTCGTAGGCGCCGGCCATGGCTAGCAGTGGCCAGCCCGCAGCACGGCCAAAGTGGGGATCCTCGATGCCAAAATCGTAGACCCCATCTTCGACCAGCCGGGCCAGATTGTCGCCGATGCACTCGACCGTCTCACGGGCAAAGGCATCGCCGCTGAGGAAGTAGTACTTCACCAGGCCCTGAGTCCAGATGTGACCGAGATTGAAGGGATCCAGGCAGAGGTAGGGGTGGTCGGAATCGCCGATGCGGTGCTCGACAAAGAGCTTGCGCACGGTTTCAACCGAGTAGAAGCTGCCCACGTGGCCGACGCTGTGTTCATGCACCATTCCCGGCCGCGCCGGGTAGCCCTTGACCGACCAATGGGCAGCGAAGTGTGCGGCCAGGTCGGGGTTGACATGGTGTACCACATCGACCTCGGCCGAGTGCCGCGCCGCTGCCTCGGCACTGTGGAAGTAGGTCGGGTCGCCGGTACGGGCAAACTGGATGAGGAGCTGGTTGACGGTGTCGTACTCGTGATTGCCCCAGTTGACCTGGCGTTCGCCGAACCAGTCGCCCCAATTCATGGCGCCATAGTCGCGTTCGTGACGGATGGACTCGCAGTAGGCCTGGTAGAGGTTCGCGGTCCAGGGGTCGTACTCGGCCATCTCGGGCACCCCGGCCGGCGCGATGTCATCCCAGACGCCGGTGGCGAGGGCCTGGGCCGGAGCGGGGGAGAGTACAGCCGGAGCGTTGGCCAGAGCGGCCAGGTCCGCGCCGGAGCCGGCGATGTCGACCCATAGATCCCAGCGCCGTGACTGCCCCGTGCGCAGACGGTAACAATTCCCCTCGAATAGGTAACCGTGCTTGTACCAGGGCTCCATGTGGTCGAAATCACCCGCCGTGAAATGCGGGAACAAGCCTACGCGCAGGCCCTCGGCGCTCGCCTCGAGGCTCTTGGGCCACTGCTGCCAGAAGTCACGCACTGCCACCGCCACGGGGCGACCGTCGACCGTCATCTCGGCCCAGCCGGGCGCTTTGCCGCCGACCCCCGGCGCGCCCTGTAACTCGCTGGTCTCATCGTCGCGCTGGAACAGACGTACCCCGGCCGCCGGACTTCCCGCCCAGCCCGGCGTGCCGCCGAGGCGGCACCCCTGCGGGGCAACCCGTGGCCGCAGCACCAGGTCGAGACTGCGCACCTTCTGAATGACTCCGGTCTCCGCGTCGATCAGGATCAACGGCTCAAGGCGGACGCGCGAGGAGCCGGTGTAGGCCGAGGCACGCAGCCGGAACTGGAAGACGCGCCGTCCGGACGGCGTCAGGAAGTCGCCGCGCAGCGCCAGCGTCCGCCGCAGGGGACCGGCGCACTCGAGCGCCACCGTCGTGGCCACCGCAGCACCGCTCTCCCCGCTGTCCAAGGTCAGCTCCAGCGCCACCCGCAACTCGTCGCCGAGGGCCAGAACGCCCCGCTCGGAGCAGGCGGTGATAGCCACGCCGTTGAAGCTGGCAGCAGGACCCGGCACTCGGTCGGCGGTCAAGACAAACTCAGCCCGGCCAGCGGCCGGTATCACACCGGCGAAATCCAACAGGACCCAGCGCGCACTGCCGTCCTTCCAGCGGGCCAGAATCTGCGTTTGCAGCGCTACCGGCTGACCGTCCGCCGTGGCCAGAGCGAAGTCCGTCGCGGCCGGCGCCGCGCCCTGGGGTAAGGGCACCCCACCCGTCACCGGGCGGGAACCGCCCATGCCGGTCAGGTCACAAACCGTGAGGTGTAGGGGCTCCATGGCGAGTCTCCGCGGCAGTGGGTGGGGCGGTATGTGGGTGGTTGGGTCACGGATTGCTGATCACACCTGCTATTCCGGCTCATCCGCGGCACTAAGCCAGCGCTGTCAGGGTTTGGCAAAGCGCTGCGGCGGAGCCGTGAACAGGTCGTCGCCGGCCAGCTTGAAAACCTCGACCTCGTCGAACCAGACGGCGTCTTCAGGGCTCCGTTGCGTGGCCATACCCAAGAGCAGGACCAGGGCGCCGACCTCGGGCGGCACCATGGCCACCGCCTCGATCGAGCGCCAGCTCTCAGGACCCGCCGCGCCTGGGGCCGCGAGTACGTCCTCGTTGTCCCGCGTCCACAGGCCCTTGTCCGTTTGCCAGCGCAAGCGGAGGTGCGCATTGGAATTGCCCGCCAGCTTGACCTTGGCGCGCACCAGGAAGGTATCGCCGGGCTTGGCCTCATACTTCTGGATGAAGCAGCCGCTGCCGGCAACGCCGACGGCTTTGGCCGAGCCGACCGCGGCGGCGCCGGTTTCGCGGTCCCAGGAGAAGACGCCTTTGTCGGCCGCGGTCTGCCAGGTACTCCAGCCGGCCGGGGCCCCGCCGGTCTTCCAGTCGGCCGCCGGGCTGCTGGCCGAATCCGGCACGCGCTCGCTTTGGAAGTCGCCGTTGCGGGCCAGGTTCACCAGGGTGCCTGCCAGGCGCAGGCGTTCAACCTGGTCGGCGGCAAAGCGGCCCGGGTCGCGGGCTAACCGTAGCGCCTCAGCGCAACCGGGCAGAGCCTCGGGCCAGCTCTGCGGCTGGACGCCGCCGTTAGGCGTTGGCCACCAGCGGAAACGCTCGCCGTAGACCCAGGTGTAGCCGTCGCAGGCCTGCAGGGCGGCACGCACATTCTCGAACAACTTACGCACCGGCGGTATCCCGTCACATTGCAGGCGCCAGGTTGAGGGGGGCTCGTTCCAGTAGGCGTCGAGGTAGATGCCGTAGCTGACCTGGACCTGGGCGCGGTACTTGGCCCGGTTCTCGGGTGACACAAGTTCCTGGCAGGCACCCTTGATGTTGAGTGCGGCGCGGACGTACTGCATGTCCTGGTTGAACAGGTAGGCGTTCTCGCAGCCGTCAACGAAGGTCATGGCGGGCGGCGCCGCATCGAGCCAGCCGTCGATGAAGGCGGGAAAGAGCCCGTAGCCCATACCGGCAAGCACCGGCCGCGGGTCAGCGTGCCCGGCGGCGGGGGCGTTGATGCTGTTCATGAAGTAGCAGTAGACCACCGCCTCGGGGAACTCCTTTGCCACGGCCGCGATGACCTGTCGGCCGCGCTCCCGCGCTTTGGCGTAGTACTCGTTGAAACTATGCTGGCTCGTCTGCGGTTGCGCCGCATAGTCGAACTGCGAGTAAGGCTTGGTATAGGCTTCCGGGTCAAAGAGGAAGCCCTTGAAGCCGGCCTGCTTGGCGATCCAGGCCGCCGTAGCCCAGTGCTCGATCACGGCCGCCCAGCCCGCCTCGTCAAACCAGTCCACGTTGCCAGGGTTGGCGCCGATGGTGATGAAGTTGTCGGTGAAACGCTCGAAACGGACGCTCTTGAGGTCCGCGATGGCCGCCTCGAACCAGGCACGCTGCCAGGGCTCCGCCGAATGCGTCCCCCGCAACAGGCAGGGCTTGCCGTCGTCACGTTTGCCGGTGACGGTGATCATGATGCCGTCGAAGGGCTGGGTTTCCATGACCCGAACCTGCTCTTTGAGGCCGAGTTGGTCCGGCTTGTCCCAGCCCGTGGCGATCAGCTTCTTGGACAAGCGCAGGTCGACGGTCTGCGCCGACCCCAGTCCGGCGGCGGCTAGGGCGCACGCCAGAACCGTCCGGCTCACAAGGCCTCGTCTCATGGTCATGACTCCTGTCTGGGGTCCCCGGCCAAGCCAGTCTCGCGCCGCCTGGCGCCTGACTCGGGGATGATCACGTCGAAACACCCAAAGATGCTATAGCCGCAGGCGTTGGACGACACGACAGTACAAACGCCGTGGCTAAAATAGGTCGCGGCCAGCAGGGTGTCCAGAAGCCGCTTGCGGCCCAGCCGAAATTCGCGCATCCACTGCCAGAACCGCTTCCGGTAGGTCCGGCACCAGCCGGGGGCTTGGCTGACCCTGAACCCTGTTTTCCTCTCCGCCAGTCTCCCTGTCCGTCTCCTCCAGTCGCCGTTTCCCCGTCTCGCCGTCTCGCCGTTTCCTGACCCCAGGACCTGAGGTGTCACCACCTACGGAACTGACCTGCGCCCCGCACGCCGTCGGCGGTTGACAGGGCGTGGCCCGGGGCTGACATTACGGCCGTTCGTGATGACCTCCATCCCCAGGCAGGAGAATATCCGATGGCCGCGCCGAAACTCTCCCGGTCGACGTACGTATCTCGCAATGTCGGTGAATACGCGGCGACCCTGCAGATGCTGGGCTTGGAGTACGAGAAGATCGAGGATCTGCGCTACGGCACCAACCCGCACCAGACCGCCGCCTTCTACCGGCCCATTGGCGCCCCTGGCGTCATCGGTGGCATGACCGTTCTGAAGACCGGCAAGAGTGGCCTGTCTCAAACCAACCTCGAGGATATCAGTTACGCGCTGAACATCCTGAAGTTCTTTCGCGAGCCGGCCTGTGCCTGCATGAAGCACGTGAATCCCTGCGGTGCGGCAGTGGCCACACCGGGAGAGAGCGTGCTGAGTGTCTACAAGAAGGCGCGCGACTGCGACCCGCGGGCGGCCTTTGGCAGTGTGGTGGCCTTCAGCGTCAAGGTGGGCGCCGCCACGGCCCGCGAGATCATGAGCACCTTCGTTGAATGCGTCGTGGCGCCGGACTTCGAGGCGGAAGCCTTGGCCATCTTCAATGACCAGACAACCTATGCGCTGAACAAGAGTGTGCGCATCATCCGCTGTGGCGACCTGGAGGCGCTGCCGAAGTTTGTCGGCGACGCGGTCGCAGGGTATCGCACGGTCAAAGTCCTGGCCGACGGCTCGCTGGTGGTGGCGGACCCCTTGTTGACCCAGGTTCGCGGCCTTGACGACATCAAGCCCGCCGAGGCCGAGAGTAAAGATCTGGGCCTGGTGCGCAGCACCGTAGAGGCGACGCCGATGCAGAAGCGTGACTTACTCATCGCCTGGTACATGAACATCAGCGTGCGCTCCAATGGCGTGATCCTGCTCAAGAACGGCAGCTCACTGGCCGTTGGAACCGGCGAACAGGACCGCGTCGGCGCGGTCGAGAAGGCCGTCTGGAAGTACGAGCACAAGTACGCGGGCTCGGAGACGATCCACGACGCTGCCATGGCCAGCGATGGCTTCTTCCCCTTCCCCGACGGCGTCGAGGTCGCCGCCCAGGCTGGCGTGCGGGCCATCATCGCCCCGGCTGGATCCCTCAAGGACGCCGAGGTCATCGCCCGCGCCAATGAGCTCGGGGTGGCGTTCTGCCACGCCCCCGAGCGCGTCTTCTCGCATCACTAGCCCTTTCCCAGGCCCGCAATGCGCGTGAAGAGGTCGCGGAAGAGGGCGTCGCGGGTGCAGTGGGTGGCGACCCGCATGAAGTGCCGGTGCAGGTCCTGGCTGTAGGTGATAGGGTCAGGGACTCGCCTCCGGCGCCGCGACCTCGAAGATGCGGTGCAGGCCGGTGATGCCTTTGAACTCGAAGTAGCCGATGGACCTGACGCTGAAGGCCGGGTTCCCCTTGATCTCGTCGTTGACGACTTCCGAGATCAGGACCCGGTCTCGTTCTGGCAACTGAACGCTGGCCAGGTCCTCGGCACCCTTCAGTTGATCCAGCTTCGCCGCCTCGATGCGCGCCGCGAAGTTGGCCGCGGTTCCGATGCGGTCGCCCTGCGAGTCGATGTTGATCTGCCCCAGATGAATGCCCATCCGCAGATGTATCGAACGCGCTTCCGACAGCTTCTCGTTCGCCGTCCGCACGTTGCGCAGGATGTTCAGCGCCGTGGTCACCGCGTTCTCGGCTTCCGGAAAGGTGAGCATGAAGCCGTCGCCCGTGCCTTTGGAGAACAGCACCCGGTGCCGCTGAGATTCGCTGCGGACGATGCCCCCCAGTTGCTCTTTGAGCCCGAGAACATAGTCATCGCCATACTTGCTTCCCAAGGCCGTAGAGCCCACCATGTCGATGAACATGATCGCCTCGACCGCGGAGGTCGCAGCGCCGTTCTCGTTGCCCTTGTTGCGGCCGCTGTGAGTCGGCGCGGGCGTTGCCGCCCGCGCTGGCGGGCTCCAGGTTGCCCCGGCGCTCGCCTCGCTGCCCTGGGGACGGGGAGCCGGGACACGGGCGCGCGGCGCCGGCATTCCGCTTGCCGAGGCTGGCCGCGCGGTCGGCGCGACCCCGGCGAACCCGGGAGCCTGGGTGCCGCCCTGGCTATCGACGGCAGGCCGAGTGTGGGGCAAACGCCGACCCCCACCATCGCCCACCGGCAGATCCTTGAGCGCGACGCTCGGCCCCCCGGACTGCTCGGCTTTCGCTTCCTGCACGACGCGGGGATCCCCCTCCAGACGAACCCACAGGGGCACCCAAAGCAGAGCCACAGCCAGCACGTCCATGACCGCTTTCAGCGCCCCATACTGGACGCTGGGGGAAAGCGCAGCCATGACGATGTAGGCCACCACAAACCCTAGAGCGCCGACTACCAAGGCGCCATGGAGTTGCCGGTGCAGTGGCGTGCGCTGTGTCCGCCGGGTGGCTCGCGCCAGGTACTCCAACGCCAGTCGGTCCTTCAGGTCCCGGCGCAGGTACAGCGCCCGCGCCAGAGAGGTCACCAGGCACCAGGCCAGAAGTTGCGCTACGAGGGGAACCATCGTCTTGGGGTTGATCACGTACTGCAGCACATCTTCACGCAGTTCTGCCAGGTCAGCCTGTCCCAGCCCCCGAGTGATCCAGCCACCGTCAAAGGGGGTAATGCCCTTCGCGCCGATCGCCTTCTCGGCTGCCACAAAACGTGGAAAGGGGACCAGTCCCAGGCGCGGTTGGCCCACCGCAATGCCATGGGCGGCGCAGAACAGAAACGCCAGCGCGGCCCAGAACCACGCCGCCCGCCGACCCGCGGCCATGGCCAGACCCAGCGGCACCGCGATGCCGAGGTCGAACTGCATCAGGTAGGGCGCCGCCAGCAGGGCGCAAGAAGCCCCTGCATGCCGTTCGCAAAACAGCACGAAAAGGAAGCTGAGAAACGCCGTGAGGAAACCCAGTTGCCCGTGTACCGAAAACATCTGCACCGTACAGACTAAGCCCGTCAATACCGCCCCCATACGGAGGTGAATCAGCGACAGGCCAAGCACACAGAGAGCCAGCATCCACGACCAGCTCGAGAGAGGCGTGCGGAAGGTACACGCAGAGAGCACCGCCCACCCCATCACAAGGCCGCACAGAAGGGCCCCAAGAAACCGTTTCCGCTTCCCTACCAGATGGGCCAAACGGTCGCGCAGGACGATCAGCGGGAACGATGCCTTGGCGGCAGCGGTCGTGCTGCTGCTCATGTGACGCTCCTCCTGTACCAGCAAGGGCAAGGCGGTCGAAAATCCGACCCGCAGCTACAACAGTACGCAAGAAGACGCCCCAAGTCAAGGCCTTGGCTCAGGGTGGGGCGCAGGTCAGTTCCGTAGGGGTTCGCTTGTCTGAGAACCGCAGAGAGTCGAGGGCCTGCCCGCCGTGGTGGGTCGAGAGACGAGTGTCCGAGTCCCCC
>CAILKC010000691.1 GCA_903834675.1 uncultured Victivallales bacterium
CCTGGCAGAGGGTATCGTGCAGTTCCTGGCCGATGCGTCGTTCCTCTTCTTGGCCGGCCGAGAGGGCGGCCTGGGTGGCTTCCTGCCACAGTTCCGTGCGGGTCCGCAGGAGCCGTTCGCGCTGCTCTTTCGCCTGCCGCTCCGGGGTGATATCGCGCGACACACCGACCATCGAGACAAAACGGCCGGCGGCATCCAGTACCGGCATGGCGTTGGCCGCGTGCCACTGCCAGGAGCCGTCGGCGTGGCGGACCCGGTACTCGGGGCTGGGCTTCGGCTGGCAGTCCCGGACCATGGCCGCGAGGTAGTCCAGGCAGGCGGGGAGGTCATCCGGATGGACCAGCGGCTGGAATGCGGCGCCGATCATCGCCGCGACCGGGTAGCCGAGGACGCGCTCCCACGACGGGGAAACGTAGGTGAACACGCCCTGCGCGTCGAGGTTCCAGATCAGGTCGGTGGAGTGGTCCAGCAGCAGTCGATGCTGGGCTTCGCTTCTGCGCAGGGCCTGTTCGGCGCGTTGCCGGTCGAGATTATCCGTCACTAGCTACCCTTCCTCTCGACGATCCCCCTGCGGTCCGGGTCGGCGCCGCAGTAGGAGAGGCTCAGCGCAGCATCGCTTTGAGGCGCTGTGGCAGGTCTTCGTAGCTGAACAGGCGGGTGAACTCGAGAAGTCCCGAGAGGGCGCGCGACTGGCTGCTGAAACCGCGTTCGTGGATGACGGAGATCGGATTGAGGCCCCCGACCACGATAGCGCCGGTGCGGCCTTCGCTGACGGGGATATCCAGAACCGGTCGGCCGCCCTGGCCGATCTCCATGAAGGCGCCCAGGCCGATCTCGGTGAGGCGCTCTGCCAGCATGACCACCATCTCGCGGCTGCCGGAGGGCACTTCGCGGAAGCTGGCCCCGATGCGACCACAGCCGCGCTGGATGGCGCCGAGGTAATCGGTCATGCCGCTACGGATGAAGATCTCGAGCGGGTCGATACTGGTGCCCTCGTAGTCGATGATCTCGACAAAGCGTTCCGGCAGGTAGTCGCGGACCTGCAGCAGTCCACCAAAGCGCGAGCGGGTCGGGATGCCGTGTTTGAGCAGGACCCCGTTCAGGGTGATGGAACAGACGGTACAGAAGCCGATCTTGCCTGCCGGGATAACGCTCTCGCCGATGGTCTCGCCCGGGGCCAGCAGGCAGACGCGGGTGCCCATGGCGTAGCCCTTTGCGAAGACCATGCCGACATCCTCGATGCAGGACAGTAGGTCGCCGGGCGCCACCAGCGAGGAGTTCACCACCACCCGACCGGAGCGGGTCGGGAGATCGAAGTCCATCGCGTAGGTCATCTGATCGATCTTGGCGGAGAGGAAGCCGACGCGCTGCCAGAGTTGCGAGGTGCGCAGGTCCTCGGTGCCGGCCTCGGTGATGACGCTGCCGCGCTTGCCGAGTTGACGGATCAGGCCGCGCTCCTCCATATCGTTCAGGTACAGCCTGACGCTACGCTCACTGAGGTCGTAGCCCGAGCCGCCGAGGACGGCCGCAATCTTGACGGCGCTCTGGGGTTGTGGGTCATCCCGCAACGCCTTGAGAATAGCCGAGTAGTTGGCACACTTGCGGTCCATGCCCGCCCCCCGTTGCACGCGCTCAGGCTTGCGCGGCCAGCCTGCGGTTGATGGACGCCGCAGCACTGCGCCCCTGACCCATGGCCAGGATCACGGTCGCCGCACCAAGCACAATGTCGCCACCGGCGTAGACGCGATCCATGGAGGTCTTGCCGCCCTCGTCGACCAGGATGTTGCCCCACTTGCTGAGCTTGAGATCCGGGGCGGTGGAGGTTAGGAGCGGGTTGGAGCCATTGCCGATAGCCACGATGACGCAGTCCACCTCCAGGCGGAACTCGCTGCCCTTGATGGGCACCGGCCGGCGTCGGCCGCTGTCGTCGGGTTCGCCGAGTTCGTACTTCAGGCATTCGATGGCGGTGACGCGGCCATAGGTATCGCCAAAAATGCGGGTGGGATTCTGCAGCAAGCGGAACTCGATGCCCTCTTCCTTGGCGTGTCCGACTTCCTCAACCCGCGCCGGCATCTCGGCTTCGGTGCGGCGGTAGATGATGCTAACCTGCTCGGCACCCAAGCGCAGGGCGGTGCGGGCCGAATCCATCGCCACGTTGCCGCCGCCGATGACGGCCACGTGCTTGGCCGGCAGCACGGGGGTGCCAGCCTCCTTGAGGTAGGCCTTCATAAGGTTCACGCGGGTGAGATACTCGTTGGCGGAGAAGACGCCGACGTATTCCTCGCCGGGGATGCCCATGAACTTTGGCAGGCCGGCGCCGGTGCCGATGAAGACGGCGCTGTAGCCATCCTGGTCGAGGAGGTCTTGCAGGCGGCGGGTGCGCCCGACGACGAAGTTGGGGCGGATCTCGACGCCCATGGCGGTCAGGGTATCGATCTCGTTTTGGACGATCTTCTTGGGCAAACGAAACTCGGGGATGCCGTAGATCATGACGCCACCCGGCCGATGGAAGGCCTCCAGGATGGTGACCGCGTGCCCTTCGCGGCGCACATCGGCGGCCACCACCAGGCTGGCGGGCCGCTGCCGACCACCGCCACCCGTCGGCCGCTGTCCGGCTTCACCGATGGCACCTGGATGCCCTGTGCCCGTTCCCAGTCGGCGACGAAGCGTTCCAAGCGGCCGATGGAGACGGCCTTGGAGGGGTCCTTCAGGGCCTTGCCCAGGGTGCAGGGTTCCTGGCATTGCGTCTCCTGCGGACAGACCCGTCCACAGATGGCTGGCAGGAGGCTATCCTGCTTGATGATGTCGATGGCTTTGCGGTAGTCGCCAGCGGCGATCGCGCCGACGAACCCGGAGATATTCAGGCGCACCGGGCAGCCTTCGATGCAGGGCTGGTTGCGGCATTGCAGACAGCGCATGGCTTCGACGCGGGCCTGCGCCTCGCCGTAGCCCAGGGCCACCTCGCTGAAGTTACGACCGCGCTCGATGGGATCCTGCTCCGGCATGAGCTGCGGCGGGATCGCCAGGCGCTCCTTGGGGGACAGCCGACTCTCCTTCGCCGCGAGTTGCCGCAACAGCACGTCGGCCTGCGTTCGCAGGGTCTCGGGATCAGTGTGGCTCATACGTCCCCCGTCACGCCTTCTTAGCTTCCAACGCGCGCGCCGCCTGTTCCAGGTGGCAATGCTCGTGAGCCTCGGTTTCGAGGCGCTTATAGGCGCCCAAGCGCAGCATCATGTTGTCAAAATCGACCTTATGGCCATCGAACTCTGGGCCATCCACGCAGACGAAGCGCGCCTGTCCGCCGACGGTCACGCGGCAACCACCGCACATCCCGGTGCCGTCCACCATGATGGTGTTCAGCGACACCATGGTATGAACGCCGAAGGGCCGGGTGGTCTCGGCGCAGAACTTCATCATGATCGGCGGCCCAATCGCCACGACCTCGTTGGGCGGCGGGGTCTCCTGGCACAACTCCTTGAGCGGCTGCGTGACCAGTGCTTTGCGCCCGGCCGAACCGTCATCGGTGACCACGATCAGGCAGTCCGCGATGGCCGCCATCTCGTCCTGCAGAATGAGCAGATCACGGGTCCGCGCGCCGGTGATGACGGTGAGCCGGTTGCCGACCGCCTTCAGGGCCTGGGCAATGGGGTACAGGGGCGCCACGCCAATGCCCCCGCCGACACAGACCACATGCCCGACCTTACGGACCTCGGTAGGCTGTCCCAGCGGCCCGACCAGGTTCTCGATGGCCTCCCCGGGCTCGAGCTCCGCCAGGAGGTGGGTTCCCTTGCCCACGGTCTGGAAGATCAGCGCGATCCAGCCCGCGGCCGCATCGGCATCGGCGATGGTGAGGGGGATGCGTTCGCTCAGTTCCCCGCGCTGGACGATGACAAACTGCCCCGCCCGGCGTTCCCGGGCGATGTCCGGCGCGGCGACCCGAAGGCGGAACACGTCGGCGGAAAGCTGTTCTTTGGAGAGAATGCGATTCATCCGCGTCTTGCTCCTGGCGGACTTGGCGGATGCCGTCCAGCCGCCTCCTGTGGACAGTCGCGCCGGACAGGACAAAGTCCCGTCCGGCACGTGCGCACCCTGCAAATCCGGCGCCGGTTCGGGGCGCCGACGGATCAGCCCGTCAGACGAGGCCCTGATCCAGCATGGCGTCCGCAACCTTGGTGAAGCCGGCGATATTGGCGCCGATCACGTAGTTGCCGGGCTGGCCGTATTCGGCGGCCGCCGCCATGCACGCCTCGTGGATGGCAACCATAATTCCGTTCAGGCGTTTGTCCACTTCCTCGCGAGTCCAGCTCAAGCGCATCGAGTTCTGGCTCATCTCGAGGCCTGAAGTCGCCACCCCGCCGGCGTTGGCCGCCTTGCCGGGGCCATAGAGAATCTGCTTCTTCACAAACAGCTCGGCCGCCTCGGGGGTGCTGGGCATGTTGGCGCCCTCGGCCACCACGTAGCAGCCATTGGCCAGCAGCGTCTTGGCGTCTTCGCCCGTGACCTCATTCTGAACGGCACTCGGGAAGGCGCACTGGCAGGGAATGAACCACGGGCGTTTGCCGGCGTGGTACTCGGCGCCGAACTTCTCGGCGTAGTCACGGATGCGGCCGCGGCGCACATTCTTCAGCTCAAGGACCCACGACAGCTTCGCCGCGTCGATGCCCTTACGGTCATGGATGGTGCCGTCGGAGTCCGACAGGCTGACCACTTTGGCGCCCAGTTGCTGCAGCTTCTCCACGGTGTACTGCGCCACATTGCCGGAGCCCGACACCGTGCAGGTCTTGCCGGCGAAGGTCTCGCCGCGGGTCTTGAGCATCTCCTGCGCGAAGTAGACCGCGCCGTAGCCGGTGGCCTCGGTCCGGATCAGCGAACCGCCCCAGTTCAAGCCCTTGCCCGTCAGTACCCCGGTGAACTCGTTGCGGATGCGCTTGTACTGGCCGAACATGAACCCGATCTCGCGACCCCCCACGCCGATGTCACCCGCAGGCACGTCCGTATCCGCCCCGATGTGACGCTGCAGTTCGAGCATGAACGACTGGCAGAAACGCATCACTTCAGCGTCCGACTTCGCCTTCGGATCGAAGTCCGAACCGCCCTTGCCGCCACCCATGGGCAGGGTCGTCAGCGAGTTCTTGAAGACCTGTTCGAAGCCCAGGAACTTGAGAATCGACGCATTCACGCTGGGGTGGAAGCGCAGGCCACCCTTGTACGGCCCCAGGGCGCTGCTGAACTCGAAACGGAAGCCGCGGTTTACCTGCACCCGCCCCCGATCATCCGTCCACGGCACCCGGAAGATGATCTGGCGCTCGGGCTCCACCAGACGCTCCAGAATCCCGGCCTTCTCATACTGCGGATTGCGCTCCAGAACCGGCGCCAGCGAACTCACTACCTCGCGCACCGCCTGCAAGAACTCCAACTCGCCCGGATTGCGCTGCTCAACCATCGCCAACACGCGCTCTACGTAGTTCATCGCGACGCCCTTTCTGCCTGTGCTCTCGACGCTCGACTTGCGCATGCCGCCAGATCGGCATGCCTGCGTGGCCGGATCGGCAAGCGATTGCCGATTGTTGTTTACAGTATATGCCGATGGTGGCGACGCAAGATGCCGATGAGGGATTATTTCGCGAGCTGTGGCAATAAGGTATGGGCCGTGGTATTCAGCCCCAAAGGGGCGTTCCGGGCGCCCAGGGCGTTGCCCTGGGTACCCGTCCACAGCGCGGATTGAGCCCTGAAGGGGCGGACCATGCGGCCTCGGTGCGAA
>CAILKC010000692.1 GCA_903834675.1 uncultured Victivallales bacterium
CTGGATCAGGACCAGGTGCCCGCCCGCGGCGACTGGCGGCAGGATCTCGTTCACCGGCTTCCAGGCCGGGTCGTCGCAGAGGGCGAAAGCGGCTAGGTCCAGACCGCCACCTTTGACGTTCTCCCAGCGCAGACGGTGCGGTCCGGCCGTCAGCGTCAGCCGGGCGCTGTCCGACCAGCGCGACACCGCCCAACCGCCCGTATCCGCCAGATCCAGCAAAGGCACCGCCGCGCCGCCGTCGACCGTAACCACGCTGCGCCCGTCCATGGTCTCATTGCCGTGCGGCTTGTTCAGGGCGCCGTAATAGACCAGGACGCGATACTCGCCGGCGGCGGGAACCGTGATCTCATACTCCATCCAGTCCCCAGGATTGTGGATGCAACCTACGCAGGTACCGAAGGCGCTGGCATCGCTGGCCGTGTACAGGAAGCCCTTGCGGTACGGATCAGTCGGATCTACGTTCGGCTGCCGCGCCCGCACCAAACGCTGCCCCTCCGCAAACAGCGAACGGAAGTTCCACCGGCCCGCCTTCACCTCGGGCAGACCGACCGACAGCACGCCGTCCTTGCCGGCCGTGAAACCCCTGATCAACCGCCCGCCGCTGATCTCAGGCGTTTCCCCCGGGTAGGCCGTGAAGGCCAGATGGCTGTCCTCGGGGCCAAACGACAGCGCCTGCTCCTGGTAGTAGCTGCCGCCGCGCACCTGCACGGTCGCCGCCTCGACGCCCGGCCCTATCGCCCGCAACGCCCGAACCGCATCGCGAGCCGCAACGAAGGTCGCAAAGGGGCCGTCGGTCCTGGCCTGATTGGGCTCTGGCAGTCGGCCCGACCAGGCATCGCTGCCGGACGTCGACACGTAGAGCGTCAGCTCCGCCGCCGAAACCGGAACCGCCGCCAGTACCCATAGTGAAATCGCCGGAATCCGCCACATCGCCTCACCTCCTACGCTTGTCACTCTCAACGCGCCAAAAAACACTCCGCCAGACTGCTCTCAGTGTACTCCGAGAAAACCCCGTGTCCATGGCAGCATGGACCCGCGCCGCCTGGAGCCCGCCGTCCGCACTGGCTCTGCCAGGGCTTCGGCGGTACCCCTGCCGATCCAGACCCCGTGGCCGGAAGCCGCGCTATAGTATGCGGCTCTTGCAGACCACACGGTGGCGGTCGGCAGCCGCCGCCCATACCCAACTCAGCTAAGGGGCAGACAACGATGCCTGATACCATCCGCATGACCGACTCCGGACTCCAGGTGGGCGACCATCCCGTCCTTCCCTACATCGAGGGCGATGGCACGGGCCCCGATATCTGGCGCGCCACAGTCCACGTCGTCGATGGCGCGGTCCGCCAGGCCTACGGCGACACGCGCCGCATCGAGTGGCGCGAAGTCCTCGCCGGCGAGAAAGCCTTCAAGCAGACCGGCGAGTGGCTGCCCCAGGCCACCCTCGACGCCTTCAAACACTACCTGGTCGGCATCAAGGGCCCGCTGACCACCCCCGTCGGCGGCGGCATCCGCAGCCTCAATGTCGCCATCCGCCAACTCCTCGACCTCTATGTCTGCCTGCGGCCGGTGCGCTACTTCGACGGCGTGCCCTCCCCGGTCAAACACCCCGAACTCGTCGATATGGTCATCTTCCGCGAAAACACCGAAGACATCTACTCCGGCATCGAGTTCCAGCAGGGCAAGCCGGAAACCGACGCCTTCCGCAAACTCATGCAGCAGCACTTCCCCGAGCGCTTCGCTAAAGTGCGCTTCCCCCAGACTGCCGGCTTTGGCATCAAGCCGGTGTCGCAGGAAGGGACCTCCCGGCTGGTGCGGGCCGCCATCCGCTACGCCATCGAAGCCGACCGCGATTCGGTGACCCTGGTCCACAAGGGCAATATCATGAAGTTCACCGAAGGCGCCTTCCGCGATTGGGGCTACGAACTGGCCAAGACCGAGTTCGGCGCCGTGGAACTCGACGGGGGCCCCTGGTGTGCCTTCAAGAACCCGCGCACCGGCAAGAAAGTGGTCATCAAGGACTGCATCGCCGACGCCTTCCTGCAGCAGATCCTGACCCGCCCGGCGGACTATGGGGTGATCGCCACGCTGAACCTCAACGGCGACTACATCTCCGACGCCCTCGCGGCCTGCGTCGGTGGCATTGGCATCGCGCCCGGCGGCAATCTCAACTACGTCAGCGGCCATGCCGTCTTCGAAGCCACCCATGGCACCGCCCCCAAATACGCCAATCAGGACAAGGTCAACCCCGGAAGCCTCATCCTCTCCGCCGAAATGATGCTCCGCTACCTGGGCTGGAACGAAGCCGCCGCAGCCGTCCTGCGTGGCCTGGAACGCACCATCGCCGCCAAGACGGTGACCTACGACTTCGAACGCCTCATGGCCGGCGCCACCCTGGTCTCCTGCTCCGAATTCGGCCGCCAAATCGTGCGCAATATGGCCTGACGCAGCGGGCCAGAGATCGTCCCGTCGGCGCCCTCGCTCCCCCCCTCTCGGTCCGCGCTGGACGCGGAAGTCGCGGGGTCGCCTCTGCCTCTTCAGCCCCAAAGGGGCGCCATCCCCTCTGCCTCTTCAGCCCCGAAGGGGCGCAATCCCCTCTGCCTCTTCAGCCCCAAAGGGGCGCCATCCCCTCTGCCTCTTCAGCCCCAAAGGGGCGCCATCCCCTCTGCCTCTTCAGCCCCGAAGGGGCGCAATCCCCTCTGCCTCTTCAGCCCC
>CAILKC010000693.1 GCA_903834675.1 uncultured Victivallales bacterium
GGCGCCATGGGGCTGTTTCATCTGCCGATGAACCTATTCAACGCCTTGGCGGCGGTGCTGGTGGTCGGCTTGACGGTGGATTTTGGGATCTTCATGGCATCGCCGCTGGTGGAGCGCGGCAGTGAGCGGGTGCGGACGGCCGTCGCGGTCTGTGCCTTGACGACCCTGACGGGCTTTGGGGCGCTGGTTCTGGCCCGGCACCCGGCGCTGCATGCGATCGGGCAGACGGTGCTGCTGGGGATTGGCTCGGGGGTGGTGGCGGCGGTCTTGGTGATCCCGGCACTGCACAGGAGGCCGGAGTGAAGCGCGGAGTCAGCGCGGCCTATGTGCCGCTTCTGGCGCTGCTGGTGGGTGCGGGCTGCGCCCACCCACTCGGCATCGAGCGGCCGGTACTGACGCGGACGGTCGCTCGGAGCGCGGCTGAGCTGAACAACGCCGCCGCCGCATTTGGTGGCCTGGCGATTCGGCTGCGGCAGAGCGTGATCATCTCTTACCAAGGCCGCGACCTGCTGCTCAGCGGTCTGCTGGTGCTTGACCCGGCGTCGGGGAGTGCGCGGTTGGTGGCCAGCCAGGATCTGGGCCCGACGGTCTTGGCGCTGACCGTCAGCGCGACGGGATATGAGCTTCTGCGGCCGCCGCCGGCGCCCTACGATCACCCGCTGCTGGTGGCGGGTGTCGCCGCCGGGGTGCGGCGTCTGTTTCTGGCTCCGCCCGGCTCCGGGGCGGCGACCTTCCGGCAGGAGTCTCGAGTTTACCGGGGCCAATTCGGGGAGGGCGCGGCGGCGCGGCATTGCCTGCTGGGAGGGGAGCCGCTGGTTCTGCTTGAGGCGACCGGCCAGGCCGAAAACGGCCCCTGGCGGGTGACCTACGGCAACTACCGGCAGTGCCCGTCCGGGTTTCTGCCCATGGCCCTGGTCTACGAAGAGGCGGCGAATCGGCTGCGGGTCACGGTCTGGAACGAGAGTGTGGAACCGTAGTCTGCCGCGGCGGCGAAGGGGATTGCCGTGAGTGTTCGCGTGGGGATTGTGGCGGCCACGGCGCTGACGGCGGCCGGCGACGAGGTGGAGGCGTTGTGGCGGAGGCTGTTGGCCGCCGATAGCGCCATTGCGCCGGTGCGCCACTTCAGCACCGCGGGTTTGACCTCGTCCAGCGCGGCCTGCGTGGGCTGGTTGGAGGCGAGCGCCGAGCGCACCCGGTTTGGCCACCTGACCGAGGTCCTGGCCGAGCGGGTCGGGAGCTGGAGCGTCCCGCCTGACAGTCGCCTGATAACCGCCACCACCAAGGGGGACATTGAGGTTCTCGAACGGCAGTGCCGTCTCCCGGCGGGTGAGCGCGCCAGGCTCGGCGGGCAGGCCTGGGCCGACGGCCTGGCGCTGCGGCTGGGCCTGTCACGGTCGGCGTTGAACGTCACCGCGGCCTGTGCTTCGTCGACGATCGCGGTCGCCTTGGGGGCGCAGGACATCGTCGCCGGGCGTCGTCGGGCGGTCCTGGTGTGTTGTGCCGACGTGGTCAGCCACTTCGTCTTCACCGGGTTCTGCGCGCTGAAGGCCGTATCGCCGGGGCGGGCGCGGCCGTTTGACCGTGAGCGCGACGGGCTCAGCCTGGGTGAGGGGGCGGCGGCGCTGCTGTTGATGGAAGAAGGGCAGTGCCGGGCCGAGGGTCGGCCGGTGCTGGCCTGGGTAGAGGGCTGGGGGATTGCCAACGACGCGCATCACGTGACGGCTCCGGCGCGGGACGGGTGCGGGCTGATCGAGGCCTGCCGGATCGCCTTGGCGCAGGCCGGGGTGGCCGCGGCGGAGGTGGGGGCCGTCAACGCCCACGGTACGGGTACGGTCTATAACGACCTGATGGAGTTGAAGGCATTCCAGAGCGTTTTTGCGGGCCAGCCGGTGCCCCTGTTCTCGATCAAGGGACTGGTCGGGCATACGCTGGGGGCAGCCGGGGGGGTGGAGTGCTGTGTGAGTCTCCAGGCTTTGGGCGCGGGGCTGGTGCCGCCGACGGTAGGATGTCAGAGCCCGGAACCACTGGGCGAGGGCTGGGTCTGCCGCGAGCCGTGTCGACTGGCGAAGCCGCGCATTCTCAATACCAACTCAGGGTTCGGCGGGATCAACGCCGCCGTCCTGCTCAGCCGCGAGGTCTGCTGATGGATGCGCTGGTTGGCGGCGTCGGCTGGGTCAGCGCCGGGGGCCTGGGCGGCAGCCTGTGTCACACCGGCTTTGGCCTGGGTCCGGGGCCGCTGCCCGAGTTCCGTTGCGGGGACGTATTGCGCCGTCCCTGCCAGCGCTTTGGGAGGTTTGACGGCTTCTCTCGAGCCGGGCTGGCAGCGGTTTCCTTTGCTTTGGAGGATGCGGGCCTGGCCGAATGGGAGAGCAAGCGCCCGATCGGGATGGTGGTGGGAACCGTGCTGGGTTGCCTGGAAGTGGACACGGCCTACTACACCTCGGCTTTGGAGGGCGATGGCTCGACCGCCAGCCCCAACCTGTTCACCTACACCTTGCCGAACTGTTTCCTGGGCGAGGCGGCAGCGCATTTTGGCCTTACGGGTCCGGGCTACGTGCTGACCCTGGCGCCCGAGGCTCCGTGGTGCTGGCTGGACGCGGCCTTGGAGATGCTGGCGGACGGGGGGGCGCCGGTGGTACTCGTCGGCGTCAACGAGACGGTCGCGCCGGGGCTCATGCCCGGGCCTTGGCAAACGCTTTCGGGCGCGGTCTTTCTGGTCCTGGCCAGTCCGGGTGCGGCGGCGGGTTTGCGGCGACCGTTGGGGGGGCTGTCGGGGGCGCGGGGTTCGTACGAGTTTGCCGGCCAGGAAGCCCGGAGCCTGGCGGCGTTGGTCGAGGCGATGATCGAGAAAGGGCAAACGGTCACGGCTCCCTACCGGCCGGCACGTCCGCTGGTCTGAGTCGTGGAACCGCATGCACCGGAGCGCCATGAGCCGCGTTTTCTTTGTCTCCGTGAATCTCTGCCGCGAGCCGTTCCCGGTCTATCCTTTGGGGATGGGAGTGGTGGCCCAGGCCCTGGAGGCCAGCGGTCATGAGGTCTGCCAATTCGACCTTCTCCAGCGGGGCGGGGCGAAGGCGGAGCTGTGCGCCGAGCTGCGTGCTTACGCGCCGGACGTCGTCTGTCTGTCGCTGCGCAATCTGGACGATGCCGAGGCCCGGAATTCGGTGGAACGCTCGTCCACGGCGGCGGCGCGGCAGGTGGTTGGAATCGTCCGGGAGTGCAGCGCGGCGCCGATCGTGCTGGGGGGCCCGGCCTTCTCGCTTTTGCCTGAGTCGTGGATGGCGGCGCTGGGGGCTGACTTCGGCGTGGTTGGCGAAGGTGAAGAGGCCATCTGTGAGCTGGTGGCGACCCTCGAGCGCGGGGGCCAACCCGCCAGGCTTTGGCGTCAGGCTGGCGTTGGGCTGGGGGCGCAGGCGATGCTGGGGGCCTCTTTGCGCCCGGAGTTGTGTGCTTTCTACCTGGCCGAGAGCGGCATGCTTGGGGTGCAGAGCAAGCGCGGCTGCCCCTTTCGCTGCGCCTATTGCGCCTATCCGGCCCTCGAGGGTCGGATTTTTCGTCACCGACCGGTGGCGGCGGTGATCGAGGATATCCGCGCTCTGCGGGGCCAGGGCGCGAGCCGGATCTTCATTACGGACTCGGTCTTCAACGATCCGGCCGGGCGCTATCTGCAGCTTGCCGAGGCCATGCTTTCAGCCGGGCTTGGGGTGGAGTGGACGGCATTCTTCCGGCCGGCCGCGATTGCGGATAGTGAGATGGCGTTGCTGAAGCGCTCCGGGCTGTGCGCGGTGGAACTGGGCACCGACGGGGCGACCGACATCACCCTGGCAGCGCAACGCAAAGACTTCGAATTCGCGGCGGCCGTGGACTGGACGCAGGCCTGCATTCGGCACGACATACCCTGCGTGCATTACCTCATCTTCGGGGGGCCGGGAGAAACTCCGGATACCTTGACGGCCGGGCTCAGGAATCTGGAACGGCTCAGCGGTTCGGCCATCCTGGCGTCCACCGGCGTGCAGATTCTGCCGGGAACGCGGGTGCATGAGCTGGCGATCGCCGAAGGGCAGATCACGGCGAGCACTCCCCTGGAAACCGCGCCGCTCTACTTCTCGCCGCATCTGGACAGGGTGGCCATGGAGCAGCAGATAACCACCGCTTTTCGGGCGCACCGGGAATGGCTCTACCCACCGGATGCGGCCCGCGAGGCGATGGCGGTCATGTATCGCTTTGGCTATCGCGGCACGCTCTGGGAGACCCTGCTGGCGACCGGTGGACGCTACCGTCGCGCCGCGGTCCGGGGGTCGGCCAGATGAGCTGCCTTGACCGTCGGCGCGTGCTGCTGGTTCACCCTCTCGGCTATCGTGCCGCGGCGGCCGGGGGGGACATTTCACGGCTGGCGAATCTCTTGCCGCCGCTGGGGCTGGCGAGCCTGGCCGCCTGGGTGGAGAAGCATGGCTTCGTCGCCGACATCATCGACTGCTTTGCGCGCCCGGATGCCGATGCGGCAATCGCTGCCTATGTGCAGGAGCAGCGGCCGGGGCTGGTGGGTTTCAGTTGCACGACCTCGAGTTTCCTCGACGGTGTCCGCATCGCCGCGTGGCTGAAGGAGCTGCAGCCGGGGTTGCGGACGGTGTTTGGTGGCCCGCATGTTTCGGCGCTGAAGACGGCGATCCTTGAGCGCTTTACGGCGATCGACTATGTGGTGGTGGGCGAGGGTGAGGAGACGCTGCGCGAGTTGCTTGAGAGCGGCGGCGAGGCGCCCGCCACGATTCCGGGGCTGGCCTACCGCGACGGCGCCGGGCAGGCTCTTTTCAACGGCTACCGCGGCCAGACGCTGGCCCTGGATGATCTGCCCTTCCCCGCCTACCACAAACTGGACGGTTACCCCTCTGCCTACCGGCTGCCCATCTTCGACTATCCGACGGCCCCGAACGGGACCTGCATTTCGAGTCGAGGCTGTCCCTATGCCTGCTCTTACTGCGACCGTTCGGTGTTTGGCCGCAGTTTCCGTTACAACTCCGCCGCCTACATCCACGAGCACCTGCGCCTTCTACGGCAGACCTACGGCATCCGGCATGTGATCTTCTACGACGACAATTTCACCGTCAACCGAGCGCGTCTGGTCGAGCTCTGTGAACTGCTGCAGCGGCGTCCTCTCGGTCTCACCTTTAACTGTGCGGCGCGGGCTGAGCATCTTGACGGGGAGCTGTTGCGGCTGCTCAAGGGGGCCGGCTGCTGGATGATCAGCCTGGGGGTGGAGACGGGGGATGCGGCGCTGTTGTCGCAGCACCGGCAGAAGGCCGATCTGCGGACGGTGTCCGAGGCTCTGGCCCTGATCAAGAAGGCTGGCATTCGCACCAAAGCCCTGCTGATGATGGGCTTGCCGGGCGAGACGGAAGCGAGCATCCAGAAGAGCAAGGAGTTCGTCTTCGCCAACCCGATCGACACCTTCAACCTGGCCAAGTTCACGCCCTTTCCCGGCTCTCCGGCCTATGAGAGCATTCGGGAACACGGCGAGTTCGACGAAGATTGGGAGAAGATGGACTGTCTGCACTTCCAGTTCGTTCCGCGGGGGCTGACGCGGGCGCGCATGGAGGAGCTTTACCGGGCCTTCTATCGTGATCATTTCCGGCGCCCCAGCGTGCTGCTGGGTTACATGGCCATGGCCTGGCGCTCGCCGGACAGCACCAGGCGTTTCCTGGGGAACCTGGGTAAGTTCGTGCGCTTTACGCAAACCACGGAGCGCTACGAAACGCGCTGAACCGATGCCGACCGTCCCTCTCATCGTCATCCCTTACTTCAACCACCCGCGGACGCTGCGGCAGGTGGCGCTGGAGGCGCGGCAGACCGGGATGGCGGTTCTGGTGGTCGACGACGGCAGCACACCCCCGGCCGAGCCTTTGCTGGAGGGGCTGGACGTCGCGAGCCTTCGCCTGGCGCCGAACCGCGGCAAGGGCGTCGCGATCCTGACGGCGGCGGACTATGCGGCGGCACATGGGTTTACCCACCTGATCACCTTGGATGCCGACGGTCAGCACTCCCCGGCTGAGGCGGGCCGTTTTCTAGCGGTGGCGGAGGAGACGCCGTGGGCGATCACGGTGGGCACGCGCCGGACCGCCGAGGCGGCCGGGCGTTTTCCCGCGGCCTCGCGTTTTGGCCGCAGCTTTTCGAACTTCTGGTTCCGCCTGCAGACCGGCCAGAGCCTGGGCGATACCCAGAGCGGTTTTCGTTGCTACCCGGTAGCGGTGTTGCGCGGCCTGCGTCTGCATTGCCGGCGCTTCACCTTCGAAGCCGAGGTTCTGGTCAAGGCGGCGTGGGCGGGAGTCCCGCTGCGTTCCCTGGACATCACGGTATTCTATCCGGCCGGGGCGGCGCACGTCTCCCACTTCAGGCTGTTCACGGACAATCTTCGCTTCAGCGTGTTGAACACTCATTTGACCCTGCGTTCGCTGCTGCCGATTCCGCATCGGCGCTTGGCGGGTTTACCGCGGCGGACCAGCGGGGTGTCGTTGCTGCATCCGTGGCGCTCCTTGCGGGCGGTGCTGCATGAGTCCAGCGACCCGCTGTCACTGGGTCTTGCCGCCGCCCTGGGGATGGTTCTGGGGGCGGCGCCCCTGATCGGGCTACACACGGTGGCGATCCTCGCCAGCGCCGGCTACCTGAGGTTGAACCGGCCCATCGCCGTGGCCGCCAGCCAATTGTGCATGCCGCCGCTGGTGCCCGCGCTCTGCATCGAGACCGGCTACGTGCTGCGGCATGGTCGCCTGCTGACCGAGCTCTCCATGCAGACCCTCGGGCGGGAGGCGCCGCTGCGGTTGTTCGATTGGCTGTTGGGCTCGTTGTTGCTGGGGCCGTTGCTGGGGGTCGTCATTGGCGGCGTGGTCTGGGCCATGGCGGCAAGCCTGCGGAAGGCGGCGGCGCCGTGACCGCGGAGCAGCACGAAACCAAGAGCCGACGCGGCTGGAGCAGCCGGTCGGTCGGAACTGCCTGGCAGCTCGGCTTCTTCTATGCTCTCGTACGCCTCGGCGGACGGCGGGTGTCGTACTTCTTCCTGAGGCTGATTGCGCCCTACTACGTTTTCGTTCGCGTCGGGATCGCTCGGCGCAGCGACCCGTATCTGAGACGGCGCTTTCCGAGCGCTTCGTGGCTGGGGCGCCGCTGGCACTGCCTGCGGCAGTTCATCGCTCTGGGCGAGACCATCCTGGACAAGGCTATCGCCGGCCTGCGGCAGCGTCCGTTGACCGAACACAATCCGGACCTGCGGCGCTATCTGCAAGAGATTGTGGCGGAGGGCAAAGGGGTGATCATTGTGACCGCCCACGTCGGCTGCTGGCAGATGGCCCTGGCGGGTCTGGATTTTCTGCCTGGCTCGGTGAACATGGTGATGTACCGGGACGAGGAAGACCGCGAGCGAGACGTGTTTACCCACGCCGGGGCCGAGCCGCCCTACCGGGTGATTGATCCTACCGGGGCCTTTGGGGGCGCCATCGAGATCGTCGATCGCTTGGCGAGCGGCGACGTGGTGTGCGTGATGGGCGACCGGCTGATGTACCCCGAGGCGCCCGCCGTCGCGGTGCCTTTCCTAGGTGCGCCGGTACGCTTTCCGACGGGAGTGTATCGCCTCGCCGCGGTAGCGGGAGCGCCGGTCGTGGTGTTGCTTTCGCACAAGACTGGCAGCGGGAGCTACCGCGTCGAGATGGCCAAAGAGATTCGTCTCCCCGCGGCGGCAGCGCGCCAGCCCGAGGCGTGGCGGGACTGTGCGCAACTTTACGCCGCGGCTCTCGCCGACTACGCCGAGAAGTACCCCCACCAGTTTTTCAACTTCTACGACATGTGGGCAACCTGAAGCCGGGAAGGCCGGGGAAAGCGCGACCGTGAAGAAGGGTGGCGTTTGGGTCAGTGGGATCGGCTGTCTGTGCGCGGCGGGGCCGGATGTGGAGCGCGCCACGGACGCGCTGTTCGGGCCGCGTCTGCTGCCGGCGGCGCCGCGGCGCTTTGAGAGCGCCTATGGGGGAAGCTACCCGGCCTACGAGTTGGCGCCGGCCTGCGCCGACCTGCTGGTAGCGCGTCCGAGCGGCGGCGGGCCGCTGCTGTCGCGCACCGCCCAGATGGCCGTGGCGGCGGCGCGTCAGGCGCTCGCCGATGCGGGGTATGAGCCCGCCGCCCTGCGGGGCCGACGGGTGGGCGTGTGCGTGGGCACCACGGTGGGCAACTCCACTAACTTCGAGGATTTCCATAAGGCCAGTCGCTCTGCCGACCCCGCGTTGGATCCCGTCTGGCAGTACCTCTGCGGCAATCCGGCGGCGGTGCTCGCCCGCGAGTTCGGCTGGGACGGCCCCTGCATGACGGTTTCCAACGCCTGCGCGGCGGGCGGCGACGCCATCGCGCAAGCCACCGAATGGCTGCGGCAAGACGTCTGTGACCTCGCCCTGGCCGGGGGCGCGGACGAGTTGAGCCGCATCACCTACCTGGGCTTCATCGCGTTGCTGATCACCGACAAAGAACCCTGCCGCCCCTTCGATGCCAGCCGCGCCGGCCTGAATCTGGGCGAAGGAGCGGCGATGCTGTTGCTGCAGCGCCCGGGCGTTCGCGGGCTCGTACCACGGCGTTGGCGCGGACAGGTGCTGGGCTATGGCAGCGCCAGTGACGCTCACCATGTGACCGCGCCTCACCCGGAGGGACGGGGCCTGCGCGTGGCGATCCGGGAGGCGCTGGACGATGCCGACCTGGCGAGTTCCGACCTGGCCTTCGTCAAGGCCCACGGCACCGGCACGGTGGACAACGAACGGGTGGAGAGCCGGGTGTTGAACGAGCTGCTGCCGGGGATCCCGTACTTCTCCGTCAAGGGGGCGATAGGGCACACGTTGGGAGCCGCGGGGGCGATCGAGGCCGCGTTGACTCTGGCCTGCCTGGAGCGCGGGCGCATCCCGGCCAGCGCCGGTTTCCTCGAGGCGTCGGCGGAGGTGGCCATGGGGCCGCAGCGCGTCACCTGCGACAGTCAGCGGGGCGCGGCGCTGGCGCAGTCGCTGGCGTTTGGCGGCAGCAACACGGTTCTGGCGTTGGCGAGGGCCGATTATGGTGGCTGAGCGCATCGTGGTGCGGGGCATTGGCATGGTGGGCAGTTTCGGCGCCACGCCGGCCGACCTGTTCGACCGCATTGCCTCGGGGAGTCCGAGATTGACGCCGACTGTGGTTCGCCAGGTCGGCGGCGAGATGGAGTTGTCGGCGCATGTGGCCGACCTGAGCCGCTTGCTGGAGTTCATTCCCAAGCGCGGGGCGAGGCGCATTGACCGGCTGTCCGGCCTCAGCCTGTTGGCCGCGCATCTGGCGCAGCAGGACGCCGGCATGGCCCTGGCGGGAGAGCGGACGGGGCTGGTTCTGGCGACGGGCTATGGCGCCAGCCGGAGTACCGCCGAGTTCCTGGATTCGATCATCGACGGGACGGACCTGGGCGCCTCTCCCACCGCTTTCGCCGGGTCGGTGCATTGCTCGGCGGCTTCCCAGGTCAGCATCGGTCTTGGCATTCGTGGTCCGGCGCTGACGGTCACCCAGTTCGAGGTATCCTGCGGCGAGGCGCTGCGCGTCGCGGTTCAATGGTTGGCCAGCCGGCGGGTGGACACCGTGCTGGTCGGAGCTGCCGACGAGTACTCGGCCACGGTGGGATACTGCTGGCAGCGGCTGACCGGCGAAGCCGCCCAGGCGGCCTCGCCGGGGGCGGCGCCCGGCGAGGGGGCGGCATTCCTGGTATTGCAGCGCGGCGCCGAGGAGGAGTCGGCGGCGCCGTGCCTCGGCGCCATCGCGACGGGCGCGGCGTGGGCGTCGGCGAAGGGTTGGCAGCCGGACACCGTAATCCTCGGCAACGACGGGCTGGTCTGCCAGCAGGCCTGCTACCAACGGGCGTTGCCGGCGGGCCTCGTCGGCACCTGTCTTACCCCTTTCTACGGCGTCTTCCCGGCCAGTCAGATGCTGGATGTCGCCGCCGTCCTGGCCGCCTGGCGAACCGGCGGCGCCGGTCTGCTCGAGAGCGCCGCGTGCCGCCCGCCGCCGAGTGCTCGCCGGACCGACGCCCGGCCCACCGCGGCCTGCCTCAAGTTCGATCTGGATGGGCGGTACTCGCTGGTGCAGCTGGATTTTTGCTGAAGCGCAAGGAGGTCAGGGAATGAGGCTCAGATCGGTCGCCATCGCAGCGCTGGTCGCCGGGTTGTCAGCGCCATGTCAGAGCCGCGCTGAGAATCTGGAGAAGTACGCTCCCAACCGCTACGGCGTGATGGCCCTGGCCGGGAGCAGTTACAACCCCAGTGGCACCAACTTCTGGCAGGTGGGCGGGGTCGCCATGTTGGATTATGACAAGGTCTGGCGGCACTGGGCGCCGGACGGCATGCGCTTCAAGATTGAGGGCTGCGTGGGCGCCACCATGGCGAGCGAGCCGCGCGCCGTCGTCAGCCTGGATGCGTTTGCACTGCAGTACCTCGACCTCATCTCGAGTGAGCGGGTGCGGCCCTACGTCGAGGCTGGCATCGGCGGCATCTACACCGATTTCCAGGTCGAAGGGCAGGGATCGCGGGTGAACTTCAACCCAACGCTCGGGGTCGGGCTCGAGTTCCCGTGCAAGGACAAGAGCAGCCTCTTTGTCTCGGTGCGGCTGCACCACCTCTCGAACGCCGGTCTCTGCGACGAGAACCGCGGGGTCAACTCCGGCGTTCTCGCGGTTGGCTGGCTGTATTGACGGCCCAGAGCGCCGCGGGCGCCGACTGCGGCCGCGATATGAGCGTACCGATGCGACGTTACACGCTTCATCTGATCAATCCCAAGCGACGCTATCGCTACCAGTGGGATATGCTGGAGCTTTGCCGCATCATGCGCAAGGGCACCGGCGTGCTGCCGCTGGCGCTGCCGACCCTGGCGGCCCTCACGCCGGAGCACTACGACATCACCCTCACCGACGAGGAGATGGAGACGCTGCGCTTCAGTCCGCGGCCCGATCTGGTCGGTGTGACCGCGCTGGCCCCCAGCGTCAAACGCGCCTATGAGATCTCCGACCGCTTCCGCGGTATGGGGGTTCCCGTGATCATGGGCGGCCCCCAGGTGACCTTCAACCTCGAGGAGTCGCTCCGCCATTGCGATGCCGTCATTCTGGGCGAAGCCGAGGGCATTTGGCTGGACGCCCTGGCGGACTTTGAGCGGGGAGAACTGAAGCAGACCTACCAGCGCAGCGCCCCTTACGAGTTCCGCACCTCGCCCGTGCCGCGTTGGGACCTGGTGAACACCCGCCGGGTCATGGCCCTGGGGGTGCAGGCCTCGCGTGGCTGTCCTTACACCTGTGAGTTCTGCCTGGTGCGCAACATGTTCGGCGTCCGGCAGCGCTATCGCGAGGTCGAGGATCTGATCCATGAGATCGCCTCACTGCCCAAGCGTCAGATCGGTTTCGTAGATGATAACCTGTGCGCCAACAAGCCCTATGCCCGCGAGTTGATGCGGCGGCTGGAACCCTTGGGGGTCACCTGGTCCTGCCAGTGCAGTCTGGACGTCTGTGAAGACGACGAGCTGCTGGCCAGCATGGCTCAGGCGGGGTGTACCTCGCTGCTGCTGGGGATCGAGTCTCTGAATGAGGCGTGCCTGCGCGAGACCGGCAAGCAGCAGAACAAGGTCGAGCGCTATGAGGCCGGCATCCGCCGCATCCACAGTCATGGTATCCATGTCATCGGCTCCTTCATCGTCGGCTTTGACGCGGACCGGCTGGATGCCTTCGAGAAGATCTTCGAGTTTACCCTGCGCACCGACATCTCGCTGGTCATGCTGAATGTCCTCACCGCCTACCCGGGAACCGACACCTACACCCGGCTGAAGGCGGCCGGCCGGATCACCGCCATTGACCCGGATCTGCTCAACGGCATCTACCCGACGATGCAGCACAACCACGTCTCGCAGACGGACATGTTCCGCACCTATTTCGAGACCATGGACCGCATGTTCGATCCCGCCGTCGTCCGGGAGAAGGCACTGCGCGTGTTCGGAACGGGCGCTTTCCGCCGCTACAGCGCCGGCGACATCACCTTCACCGACAAGGTATTCAGCCTGCTGTACCTGGCGCGGTTTTTTCTGTTGTCCGGCAACCGCGACCGGCGTCTCTTGTTGACGGATCTGTTGCGCCTGGCCTGGAGTGGCCGGGCTCGGATCGGCCATGTGGTCGAGTTCCTGCTGCTGATCTCGACCTTTGTCGGCTATCTGGAGTTCACCAAGGAACATCGCGCCTGGATCATGGAGCGTATTGCTCAGCAGGATCCCGGCCCCGTCCTGCCGGAAGCGCCAGCCCGCGAGCCCGTCCAGGCCGTAGCGGCGGGCGCCCTTCAGCACCCCAGCGAGGAGTGATCATCGTGAGTGAACGCCCGAGTAACGAAGTGCGGCAGATGGTGTATGCCTTTTTTGCCGAGGAATGCGGGGTGGCGACCGAGGCTCTGCGCGACGAGTCGCGGATCATCGAGGACCTGGACGGCGACTCGCTGATGCTATTGTCCCTCTTGGGGTCAGTCTGCCGCCGTTACGGCATCAAGGTCGAACTGCGCACCCTGGGACGGCACCTGATGCGGAAGCCGGCCGGCACGGTCGGCGAGGTGGTGACGCTCACCGAAGCCCTGGCGCGCCACGGGGACAAGATCCTTGAGATTGAGCTTTGACCTCGCGGCCCCGCTGCTTGGGGCCGGCCTCGACGCCGAGCGGGTCGAGCGTTTTCAGCGGGTGGCCGCCAGTCCGGCGGGCTGGGAGTTCGCCTTCGCGCCGAGCGAGCTCAGCGAGGCGCTGCGCCAGCCGGACCCGGCGCGGGCGCTGTGTGCCGCCTTCTGCTGCAAAGAGGCGCTGTTCAAGTGTCTGCGCCAGCCCTTCAACTACCCCGAGTGCGTGCTTCACTACCGATCCGGGCAGCGTGACTACGAGCTGGGTTTGAGCGGCCGCCTCAGCGAGGATCTCCGCCTGGCCCAGGCCCACGCGGCGGTGTGGCCCGAGGACGATGGCCGCGAGATGGTGGCCGTCGTTCTCCTGGCGCGCCGGACCTGAGGGAAGCGCGGCGGGAGAGAACACGGTTTCCAGGGGCGGGCCGGACCTACCGGAATGAGACTTGCAGACGCGGGTCCCATTCCGATCCGGCCGGTACGTGCCGGATCGCCTGGAGGGCGGCCCTGTCGAAGACCATGAGCCTGTCGAATCGGCGTGGCCGCGGCGGCGGCATCACGGGGGCTATTGCGCCGGTGGTTCCGAGGCCCAAAGGGCCGACATCCCTCAGCCCGGGCCAGCGGCCTGGGTATGATGGGGTAGGGTTGGTGCGGCCTGAAGGGTCGCGATAGCGGGA
>CAILKC010000694.1 GCA_903834675.1 uncultured Victivallales bacterium
CGCCAGCCCGGCGGCACCGAGCGGGTCGCGGTACTGTTGCGACCCGTTGACGGCCGCGAGAATGCCTTCCAGGGCGTCATGAGGCTACGTTCCGGGCTCGAGCTGCGCCTGCGCGGCGCCCTGCGGGCTGACGCGGGACCGCCGTCGGCGTTGGAGGCACGCATCCTGGATGGCGGCGCGCTGCTCTTCGCCGGCTCAGTTCAGACGGGTGCAGAGGTCTCCCTCGGGGCGCACGGCACGATCGGGTTGCCGACGATCCACTCCTGGGCGCAGCTCCGCGGCAGCCGTGACCGGGCGCTCGCCTTGGTGTACCTTGGGTTCGCGCTCGTGATCGCCGGCGCCACCGCCATGTTCGCCCTGCTGCGCGTCGATACCGCCGTGCTGGTCACGCCGCTGGTCGACGGGCGGGAACACGTCGTCGTGGCGCTGCGGGCGCAGCGCCTGGCGCCGCTCTTCGCGGAGCGCTTCGAGGCCCTGGCCCGGGAGCATCTTGGGCCGCCGCCCGCCGACGCCAGCCGCGAGGTCCCAAGCCAGGCCGCGCTGGCGCCGGGGGCCGGGGACCACCGCCGTCGCCCGGGCTTCTGGGTCGGCGTCGCCCTCCTCGGCGCTGGGCTGGCCTCGGGCTGTGGCCGCGGCGGCAGCCTCTCCGCCGAACGCGCTGAACGCCTGGTGCGCGCCTACAACCAGCGGCTTATCGAGGCCTACCGGAGCAGCGACCCGGAACTCCTCGAAGGCGTGGCAGGCCCGAGCGAATGCAGGAAGATCCTGGGCCTCATCGGGGTCAAGTCGGATCAGGGGATTTCCCTCGATGCAACGCTGCTATCCCTCGCCGTGCGCGGGGTCGAACGCCGTGCCGCCGGGACGGTGGTGGTGACCACCGAGGAAGCGTGGCGCTATGCGGACCGCCGGATCGGCAGTGGCGAGACCGTCGGCGAGCCCTCGGCGGACCACTACCGCATGGCCTACCACCTTGAACGCCTCAAGGCCGGAACCTGGGTCGTCGGCCAGGTCCGCTTCGCCTCTCCCCCGCTGGTGGGGCGGGCCACGGTCAGCGACCGGGTGCCGACCGCGGGCCACGCCGCACCCCCCACGAAGACCCCGGCGCCCACCCCGGCGGCCCCATGTCGCCCATAGGCACCTGATGCGAACGCCAGGATCCTTGTCTAGGTTCCCCACGCTGGCCGTCACCGGCCGGGTGTGGCGGAAGCCCCCCGCTCGTGCGCCTCCGCGTCACCCCAAGCCACGGGGCACAAAGCTGCGTCAAGCCGCAGGCACTCCAAAGCTTGGCCTCGCGGCCGACGCGGTATGACACCGAGTCCCGGCAAGGACGGGACTCCTTGGACTGCGGCGGCTGGACGCCGCTTTCGAGCGGGCACCGCACGCTCAATAGGTCTTCTCTTGGCGTGCGTAAGTGCGGGCCGTCCCCCCCGCGTCAGCGGACTTCCTCGGTATCCCGGTGGAGCTCAGGCGTCAGCGCCTCTCCAGACCTGCCGCCGCCGCGGCCACGGCTTTCTGCAGGCGCTCGGTGACCCGGTTCTCGATGCGGCTGAAGCCGATCTCGTGCGGGCCGGGCAACAGGATGGTATCGGCGGCGAGGCAGCGTTGTTCGGCTCGCAGGAGCAACGGACGCGTCGTGATCGACAGCACCATCACGGCCGCGGCGAAGAGCGGGATCAGCGAACGGGCTACCGTGCCGGAGTAGAGCCCGTGCTCGGCCCGGGCCAGCAGCAAAAACAGCGCCGCCACGCTGGCGGTGATGAAGAGGACCAGCAGGGTGATAATCAGGATGAACAGGGCGGGCTCGAACGGCTTCCCGGGCTTGGGGGGCACGCACCACACCACCGCTACCGCCAGCGCACAAAGCCCCAACGGCAGGAACTCCCAGAGCCGGGCGCGGTTGCCGCTGGCAAGACCCAGCTCGCGGCAACGTCGGCGGGCTTCCTGGACCGCGAGCCAGGCCGGCGCCACCAGGATGGCGATGGCCAGCAGCACGAACTCGCCCAGCACCTTGTGCAGCCCGGATTGGACGGAGTAACACTGGCCGCTGCCGGGCACAAACAGGACCACCCCGGCGTACGCCACCAGCGGCAGCAACACCCCTAGCGCCAGGATGCGCAGGGCCGCGCGTCCGTCCGGCAGCAACAGGATCGGGATGGCGGCGCCACCGCTCATGAAGCGCCAGCGCAGACTGATCAGCAGACAGACCACCATGGCCAGCAGCAGCGCCGCCGACAGTACGGTCACCCCCGCCTGCATGGCCACGGCGTACTCCAGCCGCCGACCGGCATCGTACTCCTCGCGCGTCGGCCACTCGTGCAGCGCCGGCAGCAGCATCCCCGTCAGCACCCCGGCATAGAGCTTCATCTCCTTCTCGGACTCCCGGTCGGCGGCCTTGACGGCCGGATCATCCCGCCGTTCGCGCCACTCTTTCCCCGGCCGACCCAGCAACTCGCCCTGGCGCCGGGTGCGGGCCGCCTCGTCCGCCAGGCCCAGCCCCTCATAGGTGCGGGCCGCGTGCTCCGGGATGCCGTTGGCAATGGCCATGACCACTAGGCAGTCGATCAAGGTCCAACTGTCGGCATTGAGCTGCACGGTCAACGTCTTCCAGGCGTCGAGGTAGGGGCGCGCCTCCAGGCTGCGGCCCTCCTTGGCCAGCGTATCCCCATAGAGATAGGCCACCCGCGCCAGTTCGCGCAGCTTCTGTAGGTCAGGCAGTAAGGCCCCGGCGCACATTGAGATGCGCTCGATACGCTGCAACAGACGGTCGCCGTACCCCATGGCCTCAAGTTGCAGCGCCAGCATCTCGCGGCCATAACGGCGGAACTCCGGTTTGCGGAGTCCGCCGAGCAGGTGGGCCATGGCCTGATCGAGTAAGGCCCGGTCCTTGACCTCCCAGGTGAGGGCAGGTGGACCCGCCTTCCCATCGGCGCCCTTGGGGCCGCTTTGCGCCTGGACCACGCAGGCGCCACGCAGCAGGATGGCGGCGCGCAGATAGTCGTAGCGGGCGTTGTCAGGGTCCAGGGTGCGGGCCGTCTCCAGAAGGGCCAGCAGCGGCTGGCGCTCGGCCTCGGTCGAGGCCTGGGCCTGGGCGACGTCGTGGGAGATGAAGTCGGCGTAGAAGATGCGGTTGCTGGGGTCGCTCTCCCAGCGCTGGCGCGGCGCCACCTTGAGCAGAGGCGGAACGTCCTCGACACCCATGAGCTTCCGCCCGAGCCACCCCAGCCGCCGCAGCGGGGCCACGCCGCCGCCGTCCAGTTGCCGGACCATGCCAATGGCGGCCGCCCATTGCAGATCGCTGCACAGGATGGCAACCACCACCGCCGTCGGTACCAGGGCAAAACGCAGACCCCGCCGTAGCCAGGCGCGCCGCCGCAGGCGGCGACAATTGCCCTGCGCCAATCCCGTGGCCACCTCCGCGGGCTCGCCCAGAGCCGCCATGGCCTGCTCCCGTGCCTCCTCCTCCGGCGTGCCTTGGCCCTGGAGTTCAGCCGCTTTGTCCTCCAGATGCGAGGCCAATTCCGCCCGGACATCGAGGCGCAGTTCAGCGTCGTCCTTCAGGCCGGCGGTCACCTGTTCCAGGTAGATCTCAGTACGGTTGCTCATGGCAGTGCCCTCCCCGACGGATTGCGGCGCCACACTAGCCCCAGTGAAGCCCTAGACTGGGCAGGGCACGCTGAGGACGACGCTGACCGCCTTGGCCAGCGCCTGCCATTCGTCTACCTTGCGCGTCAACGCCGCCAGGCCGCTGGGCGTGATGGCGTAGTACTTGCGGCGGCGACCGACGGTAGACTCCCGCCAGGCACTGGTGATGAGCCCGTCCTGCTCCAGGCTGTGCAACCACGGGTAGAGCGTCCCTTCCTTCCACTCCAGCGCCTGCTCGCTGCGCTCATGCACCACCTTGATGATCTCGTAGCCGTACATCTCCCTCTCGCCAAGCAGCTTCAGAATGATGGGGACGACCGTGCCTTTCATCATCTCGGGAGAAATCGCCATGGTGTACCTCCGGTTGGGTTGGGTGCCTCTGCATGCATCATCCATACCTCGGATTCCAATGTTACCGTAACATCGCGTTCCGAGGTATGCAAGGGGGGCTGCCGAAGAACGCTGAGCCCCCCGTCGCGGCAGGGGCAGACTTCTCGGGTCGAGTTCTGGGTCGAGGCCCCCAACCCCGCGGCCCAGGCTCAGGGCTCGAAAGCGAGGCCGGGGCCGAAGGGGGCGAGGCCGACCATGATGTAACCGTTGATGCAGACATCGTGGCGCTGGTGGGCGAACTGCCAGAGCCGCCGGGCCAGGTCGCGCAGCACCGGGCGCAGGGTCGGGTCGGAAATACGGTTTACGGTCTCGTGCGGGTCCTGCCTGAGGTCGTACAACTCGTCCTCGTCGAAGCCGTTGTAGACGTACTTCCAGTCGCGGGTCATAACCGAGCGCTGGATGCCGTAGAGCTCGTTGCCGTTGGATTGGGTGAATACCGCATCGCGCCAGTCGGTCGGCGCCTCTCCCCGCAGGAAGGGCAGCAGGCTGCGACCGGCAAAGGCCCGGTCCGCCGTGAGGCCGGCCAATCCCAGCACCGTGGGCGCGACATCCTCGAGCCCCACGAAAGCCTCCACGCTCCGGCCCGGCCGCGCCAGTCCGGCCGGCCAGCGCACCATGAAAGGCACGTGGTAGGCCGGCTGGAAACAAGGCAGCCCCTTGCACCACAGGCCGTGCTCAGCCAGGTAATCGCCGTGGTCGGAACAGTAGAGCACCAGGGTATTCTCGGCGTCGCCGCTCTGCTCCAACGCCTCGAGCAACTCGCCGAAAAGCGCGTCCTCGTAGCTGCAAAAAGCCAGATAGTGGCGCATCGCCTCGCGCTGCTCCCGCTCGCTGAGCTGGTCGAAGCGGCTGCGGGTGCGCCGGTAGAGCCCCGGTTTGTCCAACATGCGGTCGCCAAAGCTCTCCGGCAGACGGATGGAATCGAGGTCGTACAGATCGAGAAAGCGGCGCGGCGCCAGGTACGGGTCGTGCGGCCCCAGCACGCCGACATACTGGCACCAGGGCTGGTCGGAGCGCGGTCGGCAACGCAGGGCCTGGAGGGCCTGATCCACTACCTGGCGGTCGCCAAACGGGGCCTCGTGCTCGCCGTAGTGCGTGTAGGCGCCGTAGCCCTCGCGCTGAATCTGCGCTTCGCCCCGGACCGCTGGCGGGCGCCCGCGGTCGCCGCGTTCGTAAGGACCCCACTCGTAAGGATCCGCCGCCGGGCGCCGGGCGCCGACCGGAAAGGGATGCCGGGGCGGCATCGGCGCCGTCGTCTCCCAGCCGCGCCCCGCGGGACCTTCCTCGGCACTGACGTGCCACTTGCCCGAAAAGGTCAGCCGATAGCCGGCCGCAGCCAGGTCCTCCGACCACAGCCGAATGCCGTCGTTCAAACCGCGCGACAGGGTGTTGCCCACGTCGACGTTGTTCCAGACGCCGTGCTCCGAGGGATACAGACCCGAGAAGAATGTCGCCCGCGAGGGACAGCAATGCGGCGACGGACAAAAAGCGCTGGTAAAGGTGACCCCCGCCTCCCGGAAACGGTCCAGGTTCGGCGTCAGCGCCTTCACCGGCGAACCCGGCAGCACCGTGGCCCCGCGCTGCTGGTCGGTCATGAAGATGAGGAGATTAGGGCGGGGCATGAATCACCGTCCTCCACAACGTCCGCCCTCCAGCGCGGCGGCCCAGCCGGAGCTTCGCCCTCCGGCACGGCCCGCCAGCGCTGGCCACTTCCCCCTCACTTGCCCGTGAGCTTGATCAGCTTGCCGCCCTGGCGCATCGACTCGGTCGCGCCAATCACCAGTTCAAGGGTCTTGCAGGCATCGGCGTAGGGCGACAGCACCAGGCTCGGGTCATTCTCCAGGATGGCGTCGAGGAAGGTCTCGTCGCACTCCTGCCCGTAGTCGTTGGCTGGCTTGCCGTCGAGGGTGATGTTCTTTTTCTGAATCTTGAAGTTGCCGCCCAATCCGTAGGTCAGCTTCCCCTCGACCGAATAGAACAGGAAATCGCCGGCGCCGAAGGCATCCGGGGAGAAGCAGCCCGTCATCATGGTGGCCACCACGCCGCTCTTGAATTGCATGGTCACCGACGAGGCGTCCTCGGTGTCGTAGTTCTCGATGCCGGTGACGATGCCCTCGCGCGCCATGCCGGTGACCGAGACCGCCTCGCCCAGCAGGTAGCGCAGGATGTCATAGTTGTGGATGGTCTGCTCAATCACCTGACCGCCGGAGTGCTGGCGCTGGCGCCACCACCACACCATGGGCAGGCCCCCCAGGCGGAAGCAGGACACCATACCGAGCTTCTCGCCATCCAGCCAGGCCTTGACCCGCGGCAGCGTCTCGACGTAGCGGCACTGAAAGCCGACGGCGTTCACCAACCCCTTCTTCGCCAGCGCTGCGCGCACCTTGCGGGCATAGGCCATGTCCAGCGTCATGGGCTTCTGCACAAACAGGTGGCAGCCCTTCTCGATGGCCATGAACTCCATCCCGTCGTGCGCGCTGGGCTCGACGCAGACAAACACCGCGTCCAGCTTCTCCTGCTCGAACATCTCGGCGTAGACGGTGTAGGGCTTAGCCTTGAAACGGGCTGCCGCCGTCTGCGCCCGCTCCGCGACCTTGTCGCAGACCGCCACTACCTGCGCTTTCGCCGTCCGCTCCATGTGCCCGAAGTGGTACTGCGCGATGCCGCCGCAGCCGATGAAACCGACCCGTACCTTGTCCATCTCTGCTGACCTCCGTCACAGTGAGTTGCCAAGACGCCCTAATCTAGCCCGACAAAACGAGAAGTGGGCATGTTCTCAGCGCTGCGGACCGAGTATCTATGCCGTAGAGGCTCTTGCAGACCCCTCGAACGGCTCGCGAGGCCGCTCACCCTCCACGGGTTGCCGCCGCCTTGTGTGAGACTTCCTGGGCGCAGGCTGGTCCCGGCGCAGGTATGTAGTCGAGCCTCCACAGGGTCAAGACGCGATAGGGAGTGCGCGCGGCAGAGGGCCGCGAAAGCGGCCCGTCGACGCCGCTTTCACGGCCGGCGGTACGACGGCGGTCGTTTCTTGAAACAACCCTGCGCCGACCGCCGGCCGGGTTGCGTTTGCCCCTGGGGCGGCACACATTATGCCGAAACGTAGCCCAATCCAGACAAGTACGGCCTGGGGATGTGCCCGTAGGAGGATGACGCCGTGAATATGTCGTACGGAGTTCGGTCTCTGGCGCTGGCAGGAATCATCGGTCTGAGCGCGCTGGCGCGGGCCGAAATCCCGGCGCCGCCGGCGGTTTCCTGGCCCGTCTTTCCCGAATGCCAGGTGCAGACGGCGGCGGCGGTCGGCGCGCTCTTCGAGCCCATGGAGGGCAGCCTGCCGGCCACTCTGGCCGGGTCCGGCGAACAAGCCTTCTTCCGGCTTCCCGGAAACTTCAAGGGGACGGACCAGGAGCGTTGCAGTTGGAACCTCAAGATCAGTGCCGACCTGTCGCTGGCCCGCGGGTTCCAGTTTCTGTTCTACAGTGCCGACACCAACCCCGTCGCGTATTACTCGGCCTACTGCCACAGCGGCGAGGGCTGGTACGCGGCGAGCTTCAGCGTCAGCCGTGATGGCGCCTGGGAGCGCGTGGTCATCAACAAGAGCCAGTCGCGGGCCGAGGAGAAGCCGGCGGGCTGGGGCAAGGTGGATACCATCCGCATCTCCGCCTGGCGGGCGCGCCGCGATCTGGATACCGAGTTCGGCCTCGCCCAGCTCGGGCCGGTCGGCGCCAACGGCGCCATCATCGTATTGCGGGCCGACTCCCTGGCCGATGGCCCCCAGGCCAAGAGCGTCACTCCGTTTGCCGAGACCGTGGGGCGCTGTCTGGACGATCTGGGGATGGACTACGCCCTGCTGGCGGATCTGGATCTGACCCGTGAACGGCTGCAGGGCCGCAAGCTGGTGATGCTGCCCTTCAACCCCAGCGTACCCGAACCGGCCATCGCCCTGTTGCGCGAGTTTGTGGCGGGCGGCGGGCGCCTGATGACCTTCTACACCGTCCCGGCGGCGCTCACCGAGGCCATGGGCCTGCGCCCGGGAGAGTGGGTACACCCGCCGGCGGGTCCCTTCCAGGGCCTGCGGCGCCTCGGCGCCGGCATCGAGGGTCAGCCCGAGTTCGTCGGCCAGGCCTCCTGGAATGCCACCACGGCCTACCCCGCCGACGCCAGCGGCAAGGTGCTCGCCGTGTGGCGCGCTGCGGACGGTAAGGATACCGAGATCCCGGCGCTGGTCCTGACGCCCAAGGGCATCCACCTGAGCCACGTGCTGCTGACGGACGACTGGACGGGAAAGAAACAGCTCTTCTTGGCGCTGATCGGGCAACTCATCCCCGAGGCCTGGTCGCAGGCCGCCCGCCGCGAGATGGCCCGCGTCGGCGAGTTCGGTTCCTTCGCCGGTCTCACCGAACTGACCGCGGCCATGGAGCGCGAGACGCTGTCGGTGGCGGCCACGGAGGTCTGGTCCGGGGCGCTCGCTGCACAGCGCCGCGCGGAGCAGGCGCTGGCTGCCGGACAGTACGCCCAGGCTATCACCGCGGCCCAGGCAGCCCGGCAGACCGCCATGAAGGCCTGGTGCATGACCCGCAAGGCTGTCCCCGGCGAGCACCGCGCCTTCTGGTGCCACAGCGCCTTCGGCCTGCAAGGCAAGACCTGGGACGAGTCCATCGCCTTCATGGCCCGCAACGGCTTCAATGCCATCCTCCCCAACCTGCTCTGGGGCGGCACCGCCTTCTACCCCAGCACGGTGCTGCCGCCCTACGCCGAACTGGCCAGCAAGGGCGACCAGATGCAGCTCTGTCTCGACGCCTGCCGCAAGTACAAGGTCCAGTGCCACGTCTGGAAAGTGAACTGGAACATGGGTGGCCATGCCGATGCGGCCTTCGTCAAGAGCATGGTCGAAGCCGGCCGGGTGCAGCGGGACGCGGACGGGAAGCTTGAGGAACGCTGGCTGTGTCCATCTCATCCCGAGAACCAGAAACTCGAGATCGATTCCATGGTCGAAGTTGCCCGCAAGTACGCGGTGGATGGCCTGCACTTTGACTACATTCGCTTCCCCGACGGCAGCCACTGTTTCTGCGACGGCTGCCGCACCCGCTTCGAGAAGCTGCTCGGCCGGACCCTGGCGAACTGGCCGGCCGAGGTGCGCGCCGAGGGCGCCCTGCGCGGCCAGTGGTTGGAGTGGCGGCGCGACCAGATCACCCTGGTGGTGCGCGGCGTGTCCGAGCAGGCCCGCCAAGTGCGCCCCGGTATCCGCATCTCCGCCGCCGTCTTCCGCAACTGGCCCGCGGACCGCGATTCGGTCGGCCAGGATTGGAAAGTATGGTGCGAAAAGGGCTACCTGGACTTCGTCTGCCCGATGGACTACACCGACAGCAACCAGACCTTCCGCACCTTCGTGCGCAACCAGACCGAGTGGGCCGCGGGCAAGCCGCTGTACCCCGGTATCGGCCTCTCCTGCTGGGCGGACCCCAGCGACCCGGTGCGCCTCCTCGAGCAGATCGCCATCTGCCGCGAGCTCAAGACCGGCGGCTTCACCGTCTTTAACTATGATCAGAACGCGCAGGTGGTCCTGCCCTACTGCGCCCTGGGCGCAACGGCCGAATGAACGGGAGTGGCCGCGACCATGAATGAAGTATGGTTCTCCTGGGCCGACCTGTGCCAGGCGAGCGGCGGCGAGTGGCTGGGGGCGGGCCCGGTCGGACACGCCGCCACCGGCGTCAGCGCCGTCCTGGATGACAGCCGCGCCGTGACCCCCGGGGCGCTGTTTGTAGCGATCCAGGGCGAAGCGGTCGACGGGCATCGTTTCGTGCTGTCGGCGGCCGCCGCGGGGGCGGCGGCCGTGTGTGTCAGCCAGGCGCCGACGGCCGACGTCCTGGCCAGCCTCCGCGGTTTCGGCTGCGCCGTCCTCCGCGTCCCGGACACCCTTGCCGCCTTCCAACAACTGGCGTGCCGCCATCGCCGTTCGCAGCCGACGCTACTGGTGGTAGGCATCACGGGAAGCTGCGGCAAGACCAGCACCAAGGAGATGCTGGCGGCCGTGCTTGAGCGCCGTTACCCGGGGGCCGTCCTCAAGACCGAGGGCAATACGAACAACCACTTCGGCGTGCCGCGGAATCTGCTGCGCCTGGCGGGAGGTCACCGGGCCGCGGTCATCGAGATGGGCACCAACCACCCCGGCGAGATCGGCGCCCTGGCACGCCTGGTCCAGCCCGACATCGGCGTGGTCTCGAACCTCGGCGCGGCACACCTGGAGTTCTTCGGTGATCTGGCCGGCGTGGCGGCGGAGAAGGGCGAACTTCTGGCCCTCACGACGGCGACCGGCCTGGCGGTGTACCACGGTGACGCGCCCCATGCCGACATCCTGCGCGCCAAGGCGGGTGCCCGCCGGACCATCAGCTTCGGCGCCGGGCTGGCCAACGATGTGATCGTGACCTACCGCGGGCTCCGCGGCGCGGCGTCAACCTTCACCCTGACCTGGCGGCGCGAGGGGGTCTCGGTCAACGTCGAGTGGGCCCTCGGCGGCGCCCACCAGGCCCTGAACGCCGGGGCCGCCGCGGCGGTGGGCTACGCCCTGGGACTGGCGCCCGCCGAGATCGCCGTCGGCCTGCGCCGAGTCGTCCTTCCCGCCATGCGCACCGAGCAGCGCACGGTCAACCGCGTACACTGGGTCAACGATGCCTACAACGCCAACCCCGACAGCATGCGCGCCGGCCTCGCCTGCTTCCTGGAACTCTCGGCCGCGGCGCCGCCAGAAGCCCGCTTGCTGGTCCTGGGGGATATGCTGGAGCAGGGCGTGAACGGACCGGCGGCGCACGCGGACCTGCTCGATTGGGTGATCCCTCGTGCCCGCGGCGCCGAGATCGTCGTGGTCGGCAGCCTGATGACCGCCGCCGCCACGAATCGCGGCCTGCGGGCCTTTGCGGACTCCACCGCCGCCGCCGATTACGTCCGGGGACGGCTGCTCCCCGACCTGTGGGTGTTCGTCAAAGGTTCGCGCGGGCTGCGTTTGGAGCGCCTGCTGCCCCCTGAGGAGGCGTCGGCGCCATGAATCTGGCCGCGTCCACACGTCCCGACCACCCACGGCCCCGCCGTTTGGCGTGGCGCCCACCGCGCCGGCGGCGCGCGCGTCTGCTGCTTCTCGGCGCGGGGTTGGTCCTGGGGCTTGTCGCGTCCCTGCCGTTCTGCCGCGCCGCCTCGCGCTGGAACATCTTTCGCATGACGCCGGCGGCTTCGGAGTACGACTCCGCCACCCTGGGCGATGAGGCCATCATGAACGATCCGAACCTGGCGTGGAACTGTACCTCCGAGGGGCTCGATGCAAGCCTGCTCAGTGCTCTGCGGCAGGTTGCCGCAGGCTATGCGGCCACGACCGGCCAGGCCATCGTCATCAACTCCGGCGCGCGCACCCTGCAACGTCAGGCGGAACTCATGTCGGAGATGTCGCGGGAGCAGCTCGAGGGGATGTACTGCCGCCAGGGCTATCCCAGCTATGTCCAGCGCATCGTCAGTGCCCGCAAAGAGAACCACGGCGCCGTGGATGCCCAGCAGACCTACGACATCCTGCGCCGCCGGGACGAAGGCTTCATCTCCGCCCACCTCAGCGGCGCGGCCGTGGATGTCTCGGCCGCGGGCGCCGACCTCAGCCTGCTCAGAAAGCTGCTTGAGCAGCACGGCTTCACCACCCTGGACGAGCGCGGCCTGGGGATCAACTGCCTGCACGCTACCTACCGGCAGGTGCCCCGGCGCATCGTGCGCGAGTGACGCTCCACGCTCACTTGGGTGGGGCAGCAATCGGCGCTTTCGACTTGGAGGGCGGATCGGTGGCCAGCAGAAGCCTGAAGCCGGTTGCCGTGGAACGGAAATTCGGGTTCCGCTGCGGCCAGGCAGACTTGATCGTGTAGCCGCTCGGCGAGGGATGGCTGCCGCCGCTGCCGCAGTAAGCGTTCCCGCGCAGCTCGGGGGAGGTGCCGCCCTCGCCGCTGCTCCACTCCATGGCGTTCCCACCGATCCCGTATAGCCCCCAGGGATTGCGACCGCTCTTGGCGACAGGACAGGTCGCGGGGAACGGGTCCTTGTGATCGGGGATACGGGCGGTCTCGGGGCCAGGCCACTCGGTGCCGTTGTAGTTCCACTCCGCGGGCGGGGGCCAGGCGTCACCCCAGGGAAACTTCCGGGCGTCCCCACAACTGGCCAGGGCCGTCCATTCCTCCGCTTGCGGCAGACGGTAGCGGAATCCTGCCGGCAGCCGGTCGGCCTCCTGCTCGCGTTTGGTCAGAAAAGCGGCATATCCTTCCGCATCCTCAAAACTGATCATCACCGCAGGCTGGTTATCCTCGTTGAGGGACACCTGCTCAACCGCGGTCGAATGGTGCTCGCCGCGGAAGCACCGATACTGACCGTTACTGACCTCGTAGGCCCCCGCCCAGCAGCCCATGGCCTCCACCCAGGCAAATTCCACCCCGATCTCGGGCACGGTCCACGGGCTGCCCGCAAAGGGGTAATCCAGCCAGCGCTTGAGTATGAGCAGGTGCTGAGCGCCAGCAACGGTGCTCTTGTAGGCGGTCTCGTAAGCCTGGATCCGTTCCTCGAAGCGCTCCCGGCGCTTCGGCGTGTCGAGTCGTTGGCGCATGTCCTGCCCGAGCTTCGACGGTTCCGTAGGCGGCGCCTTGAGCACCCCGTGCAGCAGCTCGACATAGGCCTGCTCGGCCGCCTGCTCGAGCTGTGCGGTAGCCCGTTCGTCGAGGGCACGGAGCAGGGCGCGGGCCAGCGGGTTATCGAAGCGGCGCAATTCCGGCAGCGCCAGGTCGAGGCGCTGGTCCCAGATGGCCACCAGACCGCGGGCGATGGCCGCATCCGCGACCTCCATGGCGCCCAAACGGCTCAGTTTCTCGCCGATGTCCAGTTCGGCGAATGAGAAAGAGCCGCCGATGGACCCTTTCTCCTGTAGTTCCAGGGTCTTGACCGTGGGGGGGGTGATGGCCTTGATGAGGACGCGGCACTGTCGATCCTTCAGCCGCACGACGAGGGGCGTGCCCATGCTCCGGCGGAAGCTTCCCAGGATGCGTCGTTCGCAGTCGTCAGCGTAGGCCAGGGTGGCCGCGATGTCCGCCAACTGCGCCGCCGACTGGGTTGACTGCAGCGCCGCACCAGCCTTTTCCCACAAGGCGATGGCGGCCACGGTGCGATGCGCCAGCAACTCGCCCGCAACCTGGCCCAAAGCCAGGGTCAGGGGGTCCGCGGGGACGGGCGCCTTTTCGCTGGCCGCCGCGGGCGCTGCCCCGGCAGCGTTGGTCGGCGGGACAGGAGTGGCGCCGGGCTTGCCCGCGCTGGCCGCGACCGCGGCTGCGGGTTCTGCCGTGGCGGCCGCGGCCGGTTCGCCGACTTTGGGCTTCCCAGCGGGTGCCTCGGCCGACGGGAGCGGCGGTGGCCGGGTCACCGAGAGCGGCGCGGGGTTGGCCGTGGCGCTGTCGTGCCGCGGGCCGGTCGCCGACTCGGCGACCGGTGGCACGGCCTCCTGCCGCGGCCGGATACTGGGCTCGGAGTTCGTCAGCAGCGTGCCGAACTGCGGCCGGGAGAGCAGTACCGCGCCGATGACGATCGAGACGGCCAGCGCGCCCAGAGCCAAGGGCAACAGCAGGCGCTGCCCCCGGTGGGGCGACTCTTCCGGGCGGCTGGCGGGGGGTGGCGTGCGCTGGCTTGCCAGGTGCTCGCTCGCCTGCTTAGCCACCCTCGCTTTGGTCGTATCGGGGGTCTTGCCCTTGAGCACCGCGTGCATGTCGCGGATACAGGCTTCCCAGGAGCTAAAGCGCTGGGCGCGCTCCTTGGCCATCATCCGCGCGATGATGTCCTCGCACTCCTTGCTCACCTCAGGTCTCAACGAGCGCACCGCGGGCAAGGGGCTGTGCAGATGCTTGGTCACCACCTCCACGGCACTGGTACCGGTGAAGGGAACCCGGCCCACCACCAGGTGAAACAGGGTCGCCCCCAGTGAGTACATGTCCGCCCGGAAATCGAGATTCTGGATGCCGCGCGCCTGCTCCGGACTCATGTAATGGGGGGTTCCAAGCGCCACGCCGGTAGCCGTCAGATGGCTGTCGTCACTGAGGTTCTTGGCGATGCCCATGTCCATGATCAAGGCGCGGCCATCGCGGTCCACCATGATATTCGCCGGCTTGACGTCACGGTGCAGAATGTGGCTGCTGTCCCAGGCGTGGGACAGCGCCTCGGCAATGCTGACGGTCCAGGCGAGGACCTCGCGCTCCGGCAACGGCCCGTGCTGCTTCACCCGCACATCCAGCGACTCGCCATCGATGTACGCCATGGCGAAGTAGTAGTAGCCGTGGTCCTCGCCCGCATCGAACGCCGCCACGATATTGGGGTGTTCGAGACGGGCCGCGAGGCGGACTTCCTGGAAGAAGCGCTCGACAAAGCCGGAATCGGCCACGCTGGGGCCCGGCATGACCTTCAGCGCCACCTGGCGGTCCATGGACAACTGGGTGGCCAGAAACACCCGCCCCATCGCCCCACGACCAATCTCCCGCTCGAGGCGAAAACCAGCCAGGGTCACACCGGGCGCCAGAATGGCGGCCGGAATGGTGACGTCGGAGCCGCAATTCGGACACGACACGATCGAGCCCGCCATGGTGGCGGTAGCCTCAAGCTTGCGGTTGCACTTGCCGCATCTGAACTTGAGCTCCATCGACCGTTCTGCTCCACTTCAGCCGCAGGCGTCGGCCTGCGGAAGGACTCCAAAAACGCTGAACTTAAGCCGCGTACTGTGGTAGCGCGAGCGCCCCGCGTCAATATAGCCTAACGTGGTGGACGGCTTGGGGCGCAAGTCAGCTCCGTAGGAGATGACTACTCAGGTCCTAGGGTTCAGGGTTCAGGGTTCAGGGTTCAGCCGGGCCCCCGGCTGGGAGGCCGGACCTACCGGAATGAGACTTGCCGACGCGGTTCCCATTCCGATCCGGCCGGGACGCGCCGGATCGCCTGGAGGGCGGCCCTGCGTGGCCGCCGCGGCGCCGACGCAGCGGCGCCCTCCAACGCCCGAAGTCCGCCGCGGCGGCCTCCGAGCGGAATGGGACGCGCCTGGTGTCATACGAGCTTGCGGCAAGTCTCATACAAGGGGGTCTTTGGTCATTCGACCCTCTGCGGTTCTCAGACCAGCGAACCCCTACGGAACTGACCTGACGCGGCAAACGGCTTGAAAAGCGCTTTCGCGACACCAGCTTCAGGGCTGAATGTCGATCGAGTCCCTAATTCATGCCCGGAACCCACGCGGCAAGAAGGATGTGAACGCATGCGATCTCTCAGAAGCCGGCAAGTCCACCTGGATTTTCACACCTCCGAGTTCATGCCGGACGTCGGCTCCGGGTTCGACGAGAAGCAGTTTCAGCGGGCCCTCAAGCTCGGCCAGGTGAACTCGATCACGGTCTTCGCCAAGTGTCACCATTCCTGGGCCTACTACCCGACTCAGGCCGGGCGGATGCACCCCACCCTGAAGACCGACCTGCTTGGCCGACAGATTCAGGCGTGCCACGAGATCGGGGTACGCTGCCCGATCTACGTCACCGTGGGCTGGTCGGCCAACGACGCTGCGAACCACCCGGAATGGTGCGCCCGCAAGCTGGATGGAGCCATTGCCACGGTCAATTTCGACCTCGAGGCCAAACCGGAGACGCCGAAGCCGATCGTGTCCTGGAAGTTCCTCTGCCCCAGCGGCGCCTACCGCGAGTTGGTGCTGGCGCAGACTCGGGAAATCTGTGCTGCCTATGCTGTGGACGGCTTTTTCTACGACATCTGCTTCGGCCCGGCGGTCTGCTATTGCGACACCTGTCGCGCCGGGATGGCCAAGGCCGGCATCGACCACGGGAACGAGAGCGCGGTCAAGGATTACACCCGGAACAAGTGGCTGGAGCTGATGCGGGCCTGTCGCGCGCTCATCCACGAGCGCCACGCCGAGGCCACCGTCTTCTTCAACGGCGGCGCCAACCTGGATACGCCCCAGGCGATTATCGACAACCAGACGCATCTGGAACTCGAGGACCTGCCCACAACCTGGGGCGGCTACGACAAGTTCCCCCTGCGCTCCCGCTACCTGCGGCGCCAGGACAAGCCGTACCTGGCCATGTCCGGCAAGTTCCACACCATGTGGGGCGAGTTTGGCGGGTTCAAACACCCGGACGCGATCCGCTACGAGGCCGCGTCCATGGTGGCCTACGGCGCGTCGTGTTCCTTCGGCGACCAGGCGCATCCCTCGGGAGCGCTGGACCTGGACACCTACCGCAACCTCGGCGTGGGGTACCGTTACGTGCGGCAGATCGAGAAGTACGGGATCGGCGCTACCCCTCTGGCCAACCTGGCCTTGGTCGCCGGCGCCGGACCTGACCGGGTCAGCGACGCCATGGCCCATGCTGAAGGGGTGTCTGCCATGCTGCTGGAAGCGCAGCGCGATTTTGCGGTGGTTGAACCCGGTGACGACCTGGCCGGGTTCCAGACCGTCGTCCTGCCCGGCAGCCGTTTTCTGACGGCCGCGGCCGCGGCCAAGCTCGCCGAGTACGTGCGTCAGGGCGGTTCGCTGCTGGTGTTGGGCGAGTCGGTTCTGGCCAGGGACAGCGACACGGTGCTGTTCGACATCGGGGGCGAATACCTCGGTCCGGCGCGCTACAAGGAGGACTACCTGGCGCTCGGACCGCAGCTTGGCAAGGGCCTGGTGCGGTCGCCGTTTCTGAACTACAGCGCCGCGCTCCGGGTGCGCCCGACGACGGGGCGCGTCCTGGCGGCGATCCACGAGCCCTACTTCGATCGCACCTACGGCCACTACTGCTCACACCAGAACACCCCAAATCGGCTGGAACCCGCGGAGCAGGTCGGCGCGCTGCGGCAGGGCCGCATTCTCTTCCTGGCCCACGGGCTCGGCAAGATCTACCACGAACACGGCGCGCGGCTGCATCGCGACCTGTTCATCCGGGCGCTGGAGCAGTTGCATACCCAACCCCTGCTGCGCACCTGCCTGCCCAGCTCCGGCCGGGCTACCCTGGTGACCCAACCGCGGCTGAAACGGCACGTCGTACACCTGCTGTACGCGCCGCCACTCAAGCGCGGGCGCTGCCTGGTGATTGATGACCTGCCGCGGCTGGTCGACGTCCCGGTAGCGGTCCGCGTGCCAGAGGCCATCACCCGGGTTCGTCTGCCGCTGACCGGTACCGTGCTGCCGTTCCAGGTGCGCGATGGCGTGCTGGAAACGGTGGTGCCGGAAGTCCACGTCCATCAGATGTTGGTGTTGGAGTGGGGGACGTGACCTAGAGGCAGGCGAAAGAGCCCGTCCACAGCATGCTCAAGGCGCGGGGACCGGGAGCAGCGCCAACTGGTCCAGGTTGAGGCCACTGGCCTCGGCAATGTCCATGGTGATCCGGTGTGACCCGGCGGCGAGTTCCAGGACCGCTAGTTGGCCGTCGTCGCCGACCACGGCCAGGTTCCGCCACTCGATGGCCGTACCGCCATAGCCACCCGTGGCGGGAAAGCGCACCCGCGCTGCCCCCGGCAGGGCCTTGTCGTCGACAAAAAGCTGGCGCGCCGCGTCCTTTTCACACGAACCGCGCAGGACCAGATGATAGCGGCCCGCCTGCGGCACCTCGATCTGCCAGCTCAGCCGATGGCCCTTGTCGGTCCAGTGTGAAAAGGCTTTCCCCGCAACCCCAATCTTGTCGGCACGAATCTTGACCGCCCCGCCAACCTGCGCCGTGAAATCCTCGGCCTCGACCAGCGGCACCCCGGCGAGGGGCGGTTCAATGACGGGAAGCTCACAGCGGACGGTCGTGGGGTCACCCGCAGCCGCGGCCAGGGTGACGGAGATCGGCACGGCGCCGCGGCCAGCCCGTGGCGAAGGCGCCGCCGGAGAAACGACAAAGGCGTAGCGCCCGACCGCGCCGGGCGCCAGGTCGACGGCCACCGTGGCCGGCGTCACCGTGGCACCCGCGCCGGCCTCCAACCGCAGCGTACCCGTGACCGGCCCGCTCAACGGCGCGACAACCACCACCGTACAGGGGTTCGCCGCGCCCGGTGACAGGCAGGCCGCGAGCCCGCTCACCGCCAGGCTGACGGTGGCGGCGGACAGGCAGGTACGGGTCTGCGGCAGCGAGAAGTAAGCTTGGGAATTCGAGCTCACCCCAAGGCGGTAAACCGGGTCCTGCATCAGGCAGACCCGCCGGTCGCTGGCCGGGATGCGGGTCGAGTACAGGCGTAGTTCGCCGGGCAGGGCCGTGACGATTTCTTCTCGCCAATCGCCGGTCAGGTCGCCCACGACCAGCGGATCGCCTTCGAGGCGGGGTGGATACGTCGCCCCCTGGTAGTCGCGAAGCTGGCCCCGGTCCAGGACTTCCCTCTGCACATCCGCATCCCAGTAGGCCGCGCGCTGGGAACCGCCCAGCAAGATCGAGCCTGCCGTGCTCTCGGCCAGAATCTCCCCTGAGGCGGAAAAGACCCAGCCCGGCGCTTTGCCCTCGTAATTGCGGCCCTTGGGGTCGCCCTTCGGATCCTCCTCGGCCAGGCACTCGCAGCCGGGATGCGTGGCATCAAGGTCGGCAACCAAGCCAAAACCCAGGTGGTAGGTCGGAGTCCGCAGTCCCCAGATCACCGCGCCACTGCGCGCCTCTACCAAACAGGCGCCGTTCTCCGCACGCGGCGACTCCACCGTGTAGAACACCTCCAGCCCCGACCGCGCCGGGTCGATATCGCCGACGAAGCACTGATCCACATGCCCGTATCCCGTGGACCAGAGGGGCACACCATGGTGGTCGAGCACGGAAGAGCCCAGGATCACCTCGTCGCACCCGTCCTCATCCAGGTCGGCGGCGCGCAGCGTGTGGGCGCCTTGGCCCCAGAAAGGCTTCCCGGCGCCTAGGTTGTTCCAGTTCCAGACCCGCTCAAGGCGGTCGGCGGCCCAGAGTCGGCCCGCCCGCAGCCGGAGCGCGTCCACCTTCTGCAAGCCATAGGTCCCGCGCTCAACGATCAGACAGGGGGTCTTGCCGTCGAGGTAGGCCACGGCCATCAGGTTGAGCCATTGGTACTGCGGCGTGAAGCCATTTCGGCTCGGCCAGTCGGTCCGACAGCGCAGCTTGCCGGTGCGACCATCGAGCACCACCAGGTACTCGGACCCCGTTTCGATCCGGCCCGCCGCATCGCGCGGATCGGCGTCCGCCGCCTTGCACGCCACTTCCGCCCGGCCATCGCCGTCGAGGTCATAGACCACGAAGGGCGAATGCCAGGGGCCGAGTTCAATCCCCCAGCCCATGTCATAGCGCCAGAGGAAGGTCCCGTCGGCAGCGTAGGCCTCCAGCTTGTAGGTCTCGGTGCTGCGATGCCACAGGTATTCGCCGTTCCAGATACCGTACGCCGGCTGCTTGATGACATAATCGAAACGACCATCGCCATCCAGGTCTGCGATGCCCACCTGGTACGCCTGGTAATTTCCCTGGAACTTGATCGAGGTATAGGGCGGGTCCGCCGCCGCCACCGTCACGACCGGCGAGCGCACCCGGTCCCTGGCCTGGCCGGCAAGACGCACGGAGTACTGACTGTCCTTGCCAACCGGCGCGGAACGGTCCAGAAAATCTGTGGTGCGCGTCAGCGGCTGCGGGTTGAGGCGCTGCGGCGGGGCGCCCTTCTCGTGCCGGTAGACGTCAAACGCGACCCCCGCTGGGTCGTCCTCCAGCAGACGCCAGTTGATGTACACGCCACCGTCCGCCAGCCACGCCGCCTGCACCCCCCGCGACAGCCGTTCCCGGACCCGCTCCTTGGCCCCATCCTGAACCGTGGCCACGGTATACGGCTCGGTCGGAGTGAAGGTGAGCGTGTCGTAGTAGGAGGGGCCGACGATCTTCGCATCGGTGTGCGCATAGCGGTCGTCCACCCACAGATCGAACGTGCCATCCCGGATGTCGAACGTGCCGATCGTCGGGTCACCGTCCAGCCGCCGCCACGTCGCGCCACCATCCGTGGAAATGCCCAGGGGGCGGTAGCCAGACACCGTCACCGCGTACCTGCCGTTGGGAATTCCGGTGACGTGGGTGTGCAGCACTGGCGCGCCCTCTTCCGGCGTGGCCCGATCCTGCAGGACCGACGGCGAGACGAGAACCGTGTTGCGCGACATGCCCTTGAAGGCGGTGGCGAGCTTCCAGGTAGCGAGCTGATCCTTATCCTTGACGATGGCCGCCGCGGGACCGGTCCAATCCTCGGCCTCGAAGACCAGCATCCGCGGTTGCTCTGGCACAGCCCCCTGCCGCCGCTCGTACTCCTGGAGTGCGGCGTTCAGGCTCTTGACGGGCTCTTGCGTCTCCCGGGCAATGAGACGGAGCGTCTCGGCGGCGGTGTTCTGCACCTCAGGGGCTGGGTCGGTCAACCCGGCCATCAGGGCGGGCACGCCTCGAGTATCCCGCGCCACCCACCACAGGGCCCGTGCCGCGGCGACGCGGGCGCAGGGGGCCGGGTCGCGCAGCGCCTCGGCGAGCGCTGGCGCCGCCGCCTTGGCGCCCGGACCCATCTCCGCCAGCGCGTCGGCGGCGAGGCGAGTTCCCACGATCCGCGGGTCTTGCAGAGCCTCGATCAAGCCCGACACGCCGACGCTATCCTGGCCCACCTGCCACAGCGCCGTCGCCGCCGCACAGCGCACAAAACCATTCTCGTCCGCCAGCGCGGCGGTCAGGGCGGGCAGAGCCGCTTTGGCCGCCGGACCGATCGCCGCCAGCGTCCGGACAACCTCGGCGCGCACGATGGCTTGCCTCTCCTTGCCCAGAACGGCCACCAGCGCGGGAACCGCCTCCGCCGCCGCGGGGCCCATTCGGCCGAGGGCCCAGGCGGCCATCACCTGCGCCGAACCCGACCAATCGCTGAGCTTCAGCGCTTGCGCCAACGCGGGCGCTGCCGACCGTGCCTCCGCTCCCACCATCCCCAGTGCCTTGGCCGCGTTCCAGCGCACCGGCTGGAACGAATCGCTCAGCGCCGCCGTCAGCGCGGGCAGCGCGGCGCCTACATCGGGCGCTAGCTTGACCAGCTCGACCGCCGCCCGTTCTCGAACCGAGGAACTGGGGTCCCGCAGCTCGCCCAGCGCTTTCTCGAGGCGGGCCGACCGGTCCTGCGCCTGCGCGGAGAGGCTCCCGCCCCAGATCATGAAGACCAGCATCGCCAGCCCCGTCAGACGGAGCGAATTCCAGCTCACCGCGCCGCATCGTTGGCTCATCTCAGCGTCCTCCCCGTGGGCGGTCTGTTTCCTGCAAGGCAGGGATTCCGGCGGCCCGCGTCAGCCTGCCGCCGGAACCGCTGACGACAGTACCACACCAGGCGCGGCGGCGCCAGGACGGCTGGATTTCCGGATTTCCGAGACTGGGGACAGGGCGCAGGTCAGTTCCGTAGGGGTTCGCTTGTGCGAGAACCGCAGAGGGTTGAGGGCCAGCCAGCCGTGGTGGGTCGAGAGACGAGGCGGGGACGCGGAAGTCGCGGGTTCGCCTCTGCCTCTTCAGCCCCGAAGGGGC
>CAILKC010000695.1 GCA_903834675.1 uncultured Victivallales bacterium
GGCGTTCGATGTTGGACGTTCGATGTTGGACGTTCGATGTTGGACGTTGGGCGTTGGACGTTCGATGTTGGACGTTCGATGTTGGACGTTGGGCGTTGGACGTTGGGCGTTGGACGTTCGATGTTGGACGTTCGATGTTGGACGTTCGATGTTGGACGTTCGATGTTGGACGTTCAGGCATAACACAACGGATCTTGCGGACGTTACACTAGCGTGTCCTTTGCCTCTGCTCCTGGCCTGTGAGGTGCAAAGCGTATGAGACCCTGGCTTATCACTGTCGCCATCGCCGCCACGGCTGCCGCTCAAGAGGTGGCGCCGGTACTCATCTACGACCTTGGCGGTCAACCCGCCGGGCTGCTGCGTGACCGGTCGGGCCACGGCGCCCACGCCATCGTCCCGGCTGACCTGCCCTCGGTCGACTGCCCGACCGGCCAGGCGGCGCTCTTCGATGGCAGTCGCTGCCTCACGGCGCGCGAGACGACCCAGTTAGTCCTGCGCCAGCAGCTCACCCTTGATGTCTGGCTGCGCTACGACGCGATCGAGAGCCAAGGCTGCGTCCTCGACAAACAGGGCGAAGCCTACCGCATCGCGGTGCTGCCCGGCGGCAAGTTCTACTTCGGCCTCAAGGGCGAGGGCTCCCGCGCCGATCTCAACGCCGAGGGTCTCCAGCCTGGCCGCTGGCAGCGGATCACGGCCACCTTCGACCGGCCAAAGATGACCGTCTATCTTGATGGCGTCCAGGTGGGGCAGATGACCTGGGACCATGCCATCGACCCCGGCGGCCCGCTCCACCTCGGCGCCAAGTCGCGCCTGTACGACCGCTTCCGGGGCGCCATCGATCAACTCCACATCTACAACCTCGCCCGCCCGCCGCAGCCGGGGGATGAAACGCGGTACGGCAACAAAGGAGCCGACGCCATGCCCGCGCAGTTGACCGTGACCCAGACCGCGGACCGCATCCGCGTCGACACCGGCGCCATCGAAGCCCAGTTCGACCCGGCCAGCGGCGGACTGCTGGCGCTACGGGCCGCGGGTCACGACCTGGTGCGCGACAACCACACGCCACCCCTGACCGCCACCCTGCTCGCTAGCCGCTCCTACGATGGCACCCGCGACCTCTCACCCGAGGCCCTCATCGAGGCCCGCTGGACTGGCGCCCCGCTGACCGTCACCCAGACTCAGGATGCGGCCACGCTCACCGGCAAGGGCACCCTCCAATTCCCCGACGCCGACCGCATCGAGGTCGTGCTCACCTACAGCCTGCAAGCTGGGCAGCGCCGGGTCCGGGTAGCAGTGCAGGCCGAGCCCAAAGGCGAGTTCCGCGGTCGTTTTCTGCGCTGCCTGGGCGTACAGCAACCGCTGTGCCTGGAGCCGCGCCAGCGCGTCATTCTGCCCGGCGACCAAGGCGTGCGCGAGGACATCCGTTGCCAGTACCAATTCCATGCCCACGTGCAGCTCCTCGACGAACCCGACCGCAACTGCTGGCGGCACTTTCTGATCGACCAGGACACCGACCACAGCTATGCCATGTGGCGCAGCGAGAGCTGGGAGACCGCCGGGCTGACCGGTTTCCGCGGTCGCCAGGCGCCCGGCTGGATCGGCGTCTACGACCGCGAGGGCGGCGCCCTCTTCGCTTACCAAGGTCTGAGCGCCCGCGCGCCCAAGAGCCTCGCCATCGATACGGAGGCCGGGGCTACCGGCGTGACCTGGCTCCTCGCCCCCACCCACGCCGCCCTGCACCCATCCGCCCCCGAGGCCCGCCGCACCGTCTTCGGCGCGCCGCACACCCTGGACTGGGTCTTCTTCGCGGGCGAAGCGGCCTTCGAGCAACCCGAGCGCGACCTCGCCAGCGCCTGGGGCCAAGCCGCCGATCCGAGTGCGGGGCTGCCGGCCTTCCAGCCGCTGGACGACACGCTGAAGCTCTGGACCTCCGGGCCGGCGCCAGCCGACCTGAGCCCCATCGTCGAAGGTGGCATCCCCCTGCCCCGCGGCGCCATCACCCGGCCGGATCAGGTCCGCCTGTTCGTGGGCGACGCAGAGACGCCGCTGGAGGCGAAACCCCTGGCCTTCTGGCCGGACCAGTCCCTCAAGTGGCTGCTCCTGATCTTCCCCCTGCAACCCCATCCCATCCTGCGGGCCGAAGCGGGCCGCGGCGACGGCGATGAGATCCGCTTCCGCGTCACCTTGCGTCAAGGCGATGACGTCCCCTGCCGCCTGGTCTTCGGCCCCACCGTGAGCCTTGGCCGCCTGCTGACGCCGATGACCGTCAGCGAACGCGCCGGCGGCGTGGATCTGGACACGGGACCGCTACAGGTCCAGATCGCGACCGGAACCGAATGGCTGCGCCGGGTCCGCCTGCGGGGACGCGACGTGCTGCGCGCCGACGGCCAGCCCCAGGCCTTCGTCGATTTCCTGCGGCCTGACGCCTCCGGCTACCGCACTGGCGCCACGCATCCCACCGGCAGCGCCGACCCCGGCCCGGTCACGGTGACCGCGCTCACGGTCGAGGAGCGCGGCCTGCGCACCGTGGTGCGGCTCGAGGCCATGGCGCAGTCCCGCGAACCGGCCCGCGTCATCCTGCGGCTCGAAGCCTGGGCCGGCACTCCCTTCCTGAAAATCACCCACACGGTCGAGTTCCTGCACGCCGATCCGCGCACCGCCTTCCTGCGACGCCTGGGATTGCGCCTGCCCCTGGCCTTGCAGCCGGGCTCCCTGTCCGGTCTCGTCGGCGGCCAGGATGGACCCGTCCCCCTCGCGCCGGCGACCCAGGTCGGACTGACGCAGACCGACCACGACTCCTACCGAGCCTGGCGAGCCCAGGCCGGGCAGCCTTGGTTTGAGACCGTCGAGTCCAAAGCCCGTTGCCGCGGTTGGCTCGATCTGCGCGCTGCCGACGCTGGAGTCTGCGTCGTGCAGCGCAACCTCTGGCAGGAAGCCCCCAAGGAACTGCGCTACGACGCGGCCGATCGGGCTCTGACCGTGGCCTACTGGCCGGACTCGGTGCCGCTCATGGACCTGCGCCGCTACAGCCTCTACCCCCATCAGGCCCAGGGCGAAACCGTCTCGGCCAACCAGCGCTGGGTCCTCGACGACTACTACGCCAATGACCCGGTCAAGGGCATCTCGAAAACCCACGAGACGTTCCTGGTCTTCCACTCGCCGGAGCTGGCGCCGACCGACGTCGATGCCGTTGCCGCAGACATCCAGAGTCGGCCGCTGCTCTATGTCGGCTGGGACGGGTATGCGCAGACCGGCATCACCATGCCCCTGGCCCCGGTGGCGGACGCCGCCTTTGCCAAGACCAACGCCGCGACGCGGGATCTGGCCGACTGGTGGCTGTTCCACCAACGCGCCTGGGGCTGGTACGGCATGTGGGACTACGGCGATGTCCAGCACCACTACCGCGACGGCTACGGCCGCATCTTCCCGCCGGACGTGCTCGGACGTATCCTGGCCTTGCCCCCCAAACAGCGCAATGAGGTCAAGCCCGGCGGCGATTACCCGGCCGTCATGGACTACTTCACCCAGAATGACTGGGCCTACGACAACGGGCGCTGGGGCTGGAGCAACACCGAGGGCCTGGTCAACCATTTCATGTCGCAGATGTACCTGCGCAGCGGCCGCCGGGACCTCTTTTTCTTTATCGAGGCCAATGCGCGCCATGCCCGCGACGTGGATGCCCGCCACGCCGGCAAGTGGTTCGGCCGCGGCACCCGGCACGGCGTCCAACACTGGAGCGACGGCGACCACGAAGAACGCCAGACTACCTTCACCGAACAGCGCTTCCACTACCTCCTCACCGGCGAAGCCCGCACCCGCGAGTGGAACCGCGACCTGGCCGACAACTGGTACCTCAAGACCCCCTGCAGCGTCCACGCCGACCACAGCGGTCGGAGCTACGGCCTGCTGTTCCGCTGGGAGATCACCGGCGACCCGGAGCTGGGCCGCGTTATGAAGGACTACATGCGCGCCCTGGCCACGCCGGAGGGCATTGCCATCTCGACCCCGGTCGCCTTCCCCGAGGCCAAGGCCAGCGGCCCGCCCCGGGGCCTGAACGACGGCAATATGTTCTTCCACTCCTTCGGCGCCATGCACGCCCTGCTGGAGTACTGGTACCTCACGCGAGACGAGCAGGTCGGCACCAGCATCATCCGCACCGCGGACGACGCCGTCAAGCGCGGCCCCGCCGCCGCCGGTGACCTGCTGCGCAAGACCGTCGCCTTCGCCGCCCGCCAAGCCCCCGACCCCACGCCCTACCGCCAGGCCCTGCGCGAATGGTGCGCCGGGGGTACAGGCAGCCGCTACGCCTTCCAGCAGGTCACCCACAACCGCGACCATTGGACCGGCGAAACCTCATTCCTCTATGGCAATGTCTCCGGCGGCCTGTTCTGGGCCAACGACGCGCTCTACGTGCTCGGCGCCCTCGCCCCCGAACCCGAACCCTCCCCCGACACCCAGCGCGCTATGGCCGAACGCGAACAACAACCCCGCCTGCCGCGCTCGCCCCTCCCACGCGGCTCCTGGCAGGACGAGTACGACCGCCCCGAGTTCAAAGACTACCTCCGTGACCGCCTGAGCCCCGCCCCCGCCAAACCGTGAACTGGCACGCACGTCCGGCCATCACGCATACTCCTCCGCCAGTTCCAGGGCGATGCGGGTCCACTCGGTCAGGCGGCGGGGTTCATTTCGCACGGTATGGAGGTCCTGCAGGTTGACCTCGACCACGTTCTCGCGGGTCTTCTCGAAGGCCTCACGCAGCTGCGCTCGGGCCAGGTCGGGGTGCCACTGTTCCATGCTGACGATGCTGGGGTTGGGCTTGTGGGTGTAGACGTAGTCGCGCCCGACGGCGGCGGCGGCGCGCTCCAGATTCACCCAGGGGCTCATCGAGACCCGGCGCAGGTTCGGGATGGTGCGGACGATGTGCATCTTCCTGTCCAGCGGCTCGCAGCAGCCGTAGCAGCTCAGGCCGAAGCGCTCCAGCAGCCGCGTCTCGTAACGCACGGCGAACTCCTCATGCATCGCCGGCGAGATACCGTCGGTGAAAATCTGGGTGGCGGCGCGAGCCCAGATGTCCTTGAGCCGGACCTGCTTCCCGTCGAAGTCCGGCTGCGGCAACTCGTCGGTCCAGGCGTAGCCGCCGGAGCCCAGGCGCGTGTTGCCGTTACCCGGTGACAACAACCCCAGTGCCTCGAACTGCTCGATGCTGCGCAGGTAGCCTTGGGTGATGCGTTCCAGGCAGGCGTGGATCCACTGCGGCCGCTCGAGCAGGTCCACGAAGGTCTGCTCGATGCCGCGCCAGACGATGAATTGGTCCATGGGGAAGAACCAGAAGAAGTCGCGACCGAGTTTCCGTACGGGCAGGAGGGTCCCGTAGAGGTCGCAGAGCTGCTGATAGCGCTGTTCGGTAGCGGCCCAGTCCACCGTCACCAGCGGCTCGGTCTGAATCTTCTCGATATCGCCCTCGTCGGTGATCACGGGCACAAAGGCGTAAGCCCCCGAACTCTCCTGCGGGCGTTCCAGCTTGCGCCCCACCCCGAAACAGGTCGCCCACGAGTCGCCGCCGCTACCGATGGGACAGGCAATGACCCCCTCTTCCACCCGGTCATCGCCGAACTCCTCAAAGGCGTAGATGCGTTTGCGCAGCTCGAGTTCCTGGCTGCGACAGAAGGGGTCCGTGGCCGTGAGAGTGGCCGCTGGGATGAGTTCCTCCCAGATGTTCCCATCCAAGGCCTGGATGTGGATGGGCGGGCGCACCCGTTCGAGGCGGTTCACCCGCCGCCAGCGCTCGCGCTTCTGCACCTGCACCGGCAGAGCCGCAATCTCGGCCAGTCGTTCAGCCAGACGACGGATGACTGCGATATCGTGGTCGGAAGCAGGCATATGCTACATCCCTTCTGGTCAGCCCAAACTGCCCCGCAATCCCTGGAGCCGGCGGTCCGCACCGGCCCCGCCGGGGCTCCCGCCGTATACCACCGGGACACGGGCACCGGCAAGCACCCAGGAGCACCGGCGCCAGGCGGACAACCTTGGTCCCTGCCGGGCCATAGTCAAGTGCGGCCGTGGGCGCATGTCAGTTCCGTAGGGGTTCGCTTGTCTGAGAACCGCAGAGGGTCGAGGGCCTGCCCGCCGTGGTGGGTCGAGAGACGAGTGTCCGAGTCCCCCCCGTCGATTCGATCCCGATTTCAATCTCGATCCGCCATCCCAC
>CAILKC010000696.1 GCA_903834675.1 uncultured Victivallales bacterium
ATCCCCTGGAGCCGGCGGTCTCCGCCGTATCCCCTGGAGCCGGCGGTCTCCGCCGTATCCCATGCCTCCGCGTCTGGCTCAAGATACCGCGAACCCGCCCGGGACGGGCGCTGGCATCGCGGGCTCCAGGGCGCACAGCGCACGATAACGCAATCCCCTGGAGCCGGCGGTCTCCGCCGTATCCCATGCCTCCGCACACCTTAACCGCGTTTTCGATGGCAAGAAACAGATGGTAGGTCTTCCATGCCTCTGGTTATGTTGCGCGCAACATAAGGCGAGGTCTGGTCTTCCGATCTCATACTTTGTGCCGCTGTCTCAGGCACCAAGCAGGAGCAGCAGGAAACGTGGGGGAGAGTATGTTCGTAAGACCTGATTTCAGGCACCGAAAACAGCAGACAAAGTGCCATTATGCGTCTAGTGTATAACGCAATATGTTGATAACCATTCTCTTCTGTGGGAACGGCACCTGAGTATTCCAGGGCGGTTTGTGATTCCGGGCGGTAGGCGCATTGGAGTCGGCGGTCCGCACCGGCCCTGCCGGGGCTTCCGCCGTACATGGGGATACCGCGTACCCGGCGTCCGGGGGCGGCGTCACTTCAGGCCCAGGCGGCGGCGCAGGAACCATTCAGCGCCGAGGATGGCGGCCAGCGCGGCCAGCAGCGCTCCGTGGCGGGTCCAGTAGAGGCGGGTGGTCTTCATGGGGACGTCGCGGCTGAGTGGGAGGCGGCCGATGCGGTCCAGGTCCCGGTAGGAGTAGAAAGCGCCGCCGGTAACGCGGGCCAGGTCCCGGAGCACGTCCTCGCGGTAGCCCGTGTCCTCGGTCTCGACGCCGGTGCGGCGGGCCAGAAAATGCGCTTCGGCGCTGAGGGTGCCCGAGGGCGATTCCACCCGATAGGTCACCCGATGCTCGCCGGCTTCTTCGGGGAAAAAGAGGGCCGTGTAGTGGCCCGCGGTCTCGGCGGCGGCATCCAGGGTGATCTCGCTCGCCTGGCCCGAGGGGGTGGTGATGGCTGCGGTGATGCGGGCGTCGGGCGCCGGCAGGAAGTCGCTGCCCAGGGCGTCGACATCGAGTGGCAGCGCGTCGCCGAGTCCGACCTTCGCGCCATCGGAAAGCAAGCGTAAGCGGGGCTTGCCGGTGCTCGATAGCCACACCAGCAGCGCATTCCAGAAGGCGGTATGACTGCTCTCTCCGGCGCCGTTGGCGAGGCGCCAGGTCCAGGTCGACTCGATCCCCAGATAGGCGACCCGGCCGCTGCCGTAGCTTTGGGCCGAAAGCACGGTGAGCTCACGCTGGCGCAGAGCGGCGGCCGGGCGGGCGCCGCGTTTCAGCGCCGCCGCCAACCAGACCGTGCCGCCAGGCGGTACGGGCAATCCCGCCACCGGGTCGAGGGCTCGCGCCGGGTCGTGTTCAAAGATAAAATCCGGGCTGACCTCAAGGCGTTCGCGGGCTTTGAGGCTGCTGGCGGCGAGGGGTTGGATCGGCAGCAGGTCGCGCAGCGCCTCGGGCAGATTGTCCGTGGGTCCGAGCACCAGCAAGCCACCGCCGCGGTGGTCCACGAAGCCCACCAGGGTTTCAATGCCCTTAGCCCCGAGGGCGGGTACGGCGCGGGTGTCGAGCACCACGGCATCGAAGCGGTTGATGGTATCGGCATCGGTGGGGAAGCCCTCGAGGCGGCCTTCGGCCTCGGGGCGCACGCCGTTCTGGTAGAAGGTGTTCTTAGCGCTTTGGATAACGGTAGCGAGGGAGAGCTGCGGGTGGCTGTCGCAGAGGATTCGCAGGAAGCGGTATTCCCAGCCCAGGTGCGCGCCGAGGTAGAGGATGCCGAAGCGGTCGGGCTCTCGCACCTCGATGCCGGCGTAGTCGACATCCGTGTCTGGCAGGCCATCCCCCGCGACGGGCTGCACCCGGGCGCTGTAGGAGACGTAGCCGGCCCGCAGCGGCGTCACCTCGACCGGCTCGCGTCGGGTGGTCCCGGCGGCGATGGTGACCTGGCGCTCGACCGCCACGCCCTGGGCATCGCTGACCGTCAGCCGGGTGCTCACGGCATGCTCGAAACGGTTTTCCAGCAGGACCTCGAGCGCCAGGGGTTCGCCCTTGCGGCCCTTGAGCGTGGTCGCGGCAAAGCGGACGCGCAGGTCGCCCGGCTGTCGGCTTTCGCCGAGCCCCACGCACGAGATCGGTATGCCGCGGGTGCGGAAGAGCTTGCAGACCTCGGTCGGGGAGGTTCCCTGGTTGTTGTGGCCGTCCGAGAGCAGCAGGACGGCTCCCAGCGGCGGTCCGAGGTTGGCATCGAGCAGCCCTGCCAAGGCATCGCCGATGGCGGTGCGGCCGGGCAGCAGGGGCAGCGGGATGCCGGGGCGCAGCGGGCGGACCGTCTCGGCGAAGGCGCTGACCTCGGTACGGCCGAGCTCTTGCAGGCGGTCCAGGAGGGTGCGGTCGGCGGGGGCAGCGCGGGCCACGGCCTGGCGCACGAGGTCGAGTCGGGAGCGTCCGCCGGTCAGGTCCTGCACCGTCATGCTGGCACTGGCATCAAGCAGCAGCACGGTACGGAAGGCCTCGCGGTCGGGGAGGCGCTCTTCCCGGTAGGGTTGCAGCAGCAGCACGGCCACCAGGGCCAAGGCCGCGAGGCGCAGGAGGGTGATGGTCCAGCAGGAGCGCGAGGCGATGGCCGAGCGCTGGGCGCCATGCCGGACCGCGACGAGCAGCACCGCGGCGGCGCTCCACAGCGCGATGAGCAGCAGGGGGATGGGGGTGTGGATGCCGCTCATGGTTCGCGGCCCAGGTCACGGAAGTACTGTTCGACCTGACGCCGGTACTTCTCCGGCGGCACCGCCGTCTTGCGGCTCAGGTCCAGACGGCGGCGGACCTCGGTCGCCGTCACATGGTGTTCAAGGATGCCGATAGCGGCGCGGAACAACCGCAGCGTCTGCGCGCCAATTTCGGAGGGGGAGCCTTCGCCGATACCCGCGGCCATCTGGTCGGTGACCTCCTTCAGGGCCTGGTCTTGCAGTGCGGCGGCGACCGGGTCAAGCGTCTGGGCGCCGCGCTCCTGGGCGGCTTGCAGGCGTTGTCGGCCCTGCTGGCCGGGCTGCTTCATGCCCTCTGCGGCTTCGTGGGCCTGCTGTTGCATAGCCTGGAGCGCTTCGAGTAGCTCCTCGCGCGATAGGGTCGGCAGTTTGCTGCCGGCGGTTTCGAGGCCGCGGGCGAGTTCCATGAGCTGATTGGCCGCGTCGGTCTGGGGCTTCAGGGCTTTGTCGGGCTTGCGGTAGAGCAGGGCATTGGCGGCGCGGCTCATGGTGCGTTCGAGTCCCTGGCGGTTGGCGTTCTGCAAAGCTTCGCCGAGGGCCTGGCTGGCGTCGGGGAAGGCCTCTTCAAATTCGGCGGCGGTATTGCCGACAGCCTGGCGCAGTTCGGCGGCGGACTGATTCAGCTCCCGTTGCGTCTTTTCCGCCTGCGCCAGGGCCGCGGCGTCGGGCTGGGGTTGTGCCGCGAGGCCGCGGCTCTGGTCGGCCGCGCCGCGTTGGGCGTCAGAGAGTTGTCCTGCGGCTTTGCTGAGGGCCTGGATGCGGTCGGAAGCCGCTTTGCGAAGGGCATCATCGAGGTCTTTGATAGCGGCATCGAGCAGCCCGCCGGCACGGCGCCCGCGGCGTTCGCCAGCGCCGGCGTCGGCCTGGTCGAGGTGCGCCGCGCCCTGCTTCATCTCGGCGGCGCTGGCGGCGAGGGTGGCCGCGGCCGACTGGGCGGGCGGCAGGCTTTCGAGGCCCTGCGCCACCGCGCTCGTATCCTTCTCGAGGTCACGTTGTTTGGCGGCCAAGCCCTGGGCCGCCTCAGGCGAGGGGGTCGGCGTGCGTTGCAGTTCCTGGTTCAGCCGCGCCTGCCGTTCCGCCAGCTCCTGGGCCTGACGCCGGGCGTCGCGGAGCGCCTGCATCATCTGCTGCTGCGAGGGCCGCTTTTCGCCCGGCGCCGAGGGTGGCTTTGGCGGGCTGGGCTGGGAGGACTCGCCCTTGCCCTTGCCCTTGGCCGCGTTCTGCATCAGCTCATTCTCGATGCGGGTCA
>CAILKC010000697.1 GCA_903834675.1 uncultured Victivallales bacterium
CAGCCCGTGCCCTGGCAGGTGGTCACGCCCGAGACCCTGCCGCTGGCCGTGGCCGAGGCTCTCGACCCGCAACGCTTCAACCGGAAGGCCAAGGACCTATTGTTCGATTACGCCTGCGTGCATGGATTGCCGAACTTCTTCGGGCCGTTGCTGGAGCTTAAGTACAGCCGGGCGCGAGAGGTTGAGCGGACCCGGGACGAGGTCATGAACACCTACCTGCGCGAGGTCCGTGGGCACCGGCACGATGAACTCTACGCGAAGGTCGCCCGCCATGGCGTCGACTTCCGCAACGTGCTGAACCAAACGCCGTTGATGCTGGCCGCCTACGCGGGCAACGAGGAGCTGGCACGCCGCCTCGTCGGTGACGGGGCGGACCTGACCCTGCGCGACAACTGGGGCCGCACGGCGCTGCAAGTGGCCTTACGCCGGGCCTACCTGGAACCGCCCTTCGCGGCCGGACACATCGGCGCGCTCTACGAACTTCTCGCCCCCGCCTCGATCCGTGTGCGTCTGCACGACCGCCTGGTCAAGATCGACCGGCAACAGATCGAGTTCTTCATCCTGAACTGCATGATCGCCTTGTTGCAAGAGGTCCTGGACCCGGTGTCGTGGCGCCAGGCCGGGGTCTTTGCCTGCGCGGACTTCCTGCGGCTACTCGAGGTGTTTCCCGACCGGGTGGTGCCGCCCTGGCGCAAGAAGCGGTCCTACGTCAACGGGGTGCTGGCGCGCAACGAGGTGCGCCGTCCGGAACGTTGGAACCGGGAGTTGTTGTACCGCGTGCAACTGGGCAAGTACGTCCTGAACCCACTGGTGCAGATCGAGGTAGGAGAAAGCTGGCAGGGGGTGTACAAGATCGCCAACCTGAGCGCCTATTCGGGCGCCACGGAGGATCCGATCACGGTGCGGTTCGCGGAGTTTGTGCAGGCGCTTGAGCCGCAGTTGACGCACTTCCTGGACCAGAAGCGCGCCGGGGCGGCAGAGGCCGCGGGGGCGGGACCGGTCGTGGAGCTTGACCTGGCGCCGAGCCTGCCACTGGGGGTGACCTGACGGGACCGCGGACGACGGCGATGCCCCCTCCGGCGCCTGGGTCAGGCGCCCTGCCCCGTCACCACGACCGCCTCGATACCGAGGCACTCGGCGACGCGGCTCACGGCGCGGGCACGGTGCCCGAGGCCCAGGGCGAAGTGATGCGTCGGTCCCTCAGCCACCCAGCGTCTGAGGAAGGTGCGCACATCGGGCTTGAAACGGCCGTGGGTGTTGGTGTTGCCGGTCGGCGGAATGGGCCAGCGTACCGACTCGCCCTCGGCAATCACAAACTTGAGTTTCCCATCCGCCTTGACGCCCAGGCCCAGCATGGTGATGGGCCCCTCCTTGATGCGAAACTCGACGCTGGCGCCAAAGCCGGGCTTGCCGTGGTACTTCTTCAGGCTGCGCAAGACCGGACGTCCATCGGCGATGTTGAGATGGTGCGGCCCATCGTGACCCACCAGGACCGAGTCCCGGGTGAAGTCAACCGGGTGGAACTCGGCGAAGCTGCCCCCGATCTCGAGCCGGTCGAGGATGAGCATGGCCAGGCAGGTCTTAAGGTCGTATTCGCCGCACATGGGGAAGCCGGCCGCGCCCAGCAGGGAGTTGCCGACGATGAGGTTGGTGACGACCTTACGCAGGTCGGAGCCGGGCTCGCCCTCGTAGTAGTAGGCCAGGCCGTCAAGGCGCTTCTCGGCCACGAACTCATCCAGGGCGACGGCGACCTGGGCGGCCGTGGCCAGGTCGGCGTCGGTGAGGCGGGTGGTAATGGGGTCTGACTGCGGCTCGGGGGTGTCGAAGAAGCCGAGTATCTGCTCGCGCTTGGCGGCGACAGCGGCGGCGCTGACGGTGCGGTAGTGGCGCAGTATCTCGTCGGCTTCGCAGAGCACGACGTGGCAACCGCAGGCCGCCGTGATCGCGGTCGGATCGGCGTGCATGTCGAGCATCGCCTCCAGCACGTGCCCCATCAGCCCGATGCGGGCGCGCTTGAGGTCGTGAAGCACCTTGGCGACCTGACACCATTCGGCCAGGTCCGCCTCGGCTTCGGGGTCATCATAAAGCGTGCCCAGGATGACGGGGGGGGGCCGACGGCCCAAGCGGATGGCGACGCCGGTGAACTCGGGAACCGAGCAGACATCGTCATTGCAGAGCTGCATGTAGGTGCTGCCGCGCTCGTAGTCCATGGCGGCCATGGGCTGCAGGGCCACCAGGATGATCGGCAGGTGCAGCTCGCGGGCCAGGATGCCAAAGGTTGACGAGGTGGCGTAGGTGACCATGTCGACCAAGAGCAGGTCGAGGTCGGCCGCCTGGATCCGGGGCAGGATGTCGTAGGCGGCCTGCGCCTGGTCGATCATGCCGAAGCGTAGCACCTCCACGTGGTGCTGCTCGACCCGTTTGGCAAGCACCTCGAACTTGCCCATGAGTTCAGCGAGCAGTCCCTCGAACTGGGCCCAGTAGGTATGGTGTCCCACCGCCACGACGCCGAGGCGCGCCGTGAGCGGTTTCCGTCGGTCGACAGACATGCGCATATCCTCCTGACCGCAGAGCTCGCTTCCACCCCCGCCCGCCGGGTCCCGCCGGGCGCCTGGACTAGCAAGGCGAAAAACGGCGTACTATACACGCCGGCTGCGGTAGTGGTTCGCATCCTCTTGGAGCTGTGCTAAAGTACATAATGCGGTTGGCCGGGTTGACGACTCGCCCGGGGTCGCTGTGCATTGCTGCGGATGATGTCGCCCGCCGGTCCGGTACGGCTCCGTTGCCGCACCGATAGGCCGCACAATTCAATACCGGGGGGTCGTAATGACCAGTGTTCCTCAGATCATCCAGGGTGGCATGGGCGTCGCCGTGTCCAACTGGTGTTTGGCTCAGACGGTTTCCCGCCTGGGGCAACTTGGGGTCGTCTCCGGCACGGCGCTGGACCAGATTCTGGCGCGGCGTCTGCAGGATGGGGACCCGGGGGGACACATGCGTCGGGCTCTGCAGAGTTTTCCGTATCCGCGCGTCGCACAGCGCATTCTGGATACTTGTTTTGTGCCCGGCGGGAAGGGCCGCGCCGCCCCCTACCGGCTGTTTGGCATCCATTCGGTCGAGAGCACCCGCTGGCTGCAGGAGCTGTGTATGGCGGGGAATTTCGTGGAGATTTTCCTGGCGCGCGAAGGGCACTCGAATCCGGTGGGTATCAACTATCTTGAGAAGATCCAGTTGCCGCACCTGCCCTCGATCTACGGCGCTATGCTGGCGGGGGTGGCGGTGATCATCGTCGGGGCCGGTATCCCGATGGAAATGCCGACGGTCCTCGATGCGTTGGCCAGTCATCGGACGGCCAGCTACCCGGTGCGGGTCACCGGCGCGCCCTCCGGCACGGCCTTCCGCACCACCTTTGACCCCGCCGGGTTCGATGCCGAAGCCGCGGCTAGCCCCCCGGAGGTGCAGCGGCCAGATTTTCTGCCGATCGTGTCGTCGGACGTGCTCGCGTCAGTCATGGTAAAGCGCACGCGCGGCGAGATCGCCGGGTTCATTGTCGAGGGAAACCGCGCGGGTGGCCATAACGCCCCGCCCCGCGGTCCCTTGCGCCTGACGCCCGAGGGGGAACCGATATACGGCCCGCGCGACACCGTGGATATGGCGGCGATGCGGGCCTTGGGGTTGCCGTTTTGGCTGGCGGGTTCGTACGGTTCGCCTGAGCGCCTGCAGGAGGCGTTGGCGGAGGGGGCTGCGGGGGTCCAGGTGGGCACTGCCTTCGCGCTCTGCACGGATTCGGGCCTGGCGCCGGAGGTGAGGAAGGCGCTGGTGCGCAAGGCGCTCGCCGGCGAGGCCAAAGTCTTTACCGACCCGTGCGCCTCGCCCACCGGCTTTCCGTTCAAGGTCGCCTGTCTTGAAGAGACGCTTTCCGAGACCGATGTGTACCAGCGGCGGCACCGGCTCTGTGACCTGGGTTTCCTGCGCGAGCCGTACCTCCGGGAGGATGGCACCATCGGTTATCGCTGCCCCGCGGAGCCGCCGTCGTCCTACCTGGCCAAGGGTGGCAAGGAGGAGGACTTGGCCGACCGGAAGTGCCTCTGTAATGCGTTGGTCGCCAACGTGGGCATGCCGCAGCGGCTGCGGGACGGTACCGACGAGCCCTGCCTGGTCACCATGGGCGACGACGCCACGGACATCAGTCGCTTCTGCACCGCGGAACACCCCGACTTCAGCGCGGCGGACGTCATTCGCGTGCTGCTTGGCGGCTGAACCCCGGCGGCAGTGGCTCCCGGCGAACCGAGACCCGGTTCGCGGGAGCAGGCGTCAGTCAGCCACGACGGGCACGGGGACCCTTGGGGGTGTCCTCGATCACCCATCCTGCCGCGGCCAACTGGTCACGAAGCCGATCGGCCAGGGGGAAATCCTTCGCTCTGCGCGCGGCCTGCCGCTCGGCAGCCAGTGCCAGGATGCGCTCTGGGACGGCCTCGGCGTCGTCAGGGGAGAGTATCGCCAAGACCGCGTCCATACTCCGCAGCGCCTCGAGCACCGCGGTCGCGGCGGCGCCGGGGACGTCGCCGCCGTCGAGCAGGCGGTTGATCTCCCGGACCAGGTCGAAGAGCGCGGCCAGGGCGGCGGAGATATTGAGGTCGTTCTCCAGGGCCGCACGGAAGACAGCGAGGGCCTTGGTGGTCGCGGCGCCCGCCGCGCCGGAGCCCTTTCCCGGCAGACGCTCGGCCTCCGCGAGGCGCGCGCGGAAGGCATCCAGGCGTTGCAGGGCGGCGCGGGCGTCATCGCAGCCGCGGAAGGAGAAATCCAAGGCCTGGCGGTAGTGCGTGGCCAGCAGCACGTAGCGGACCTCCCGGCCGCTGTAGCCGCGTGCGAGCACATCGCCGAGGGTGTGGAAGTTCCCCAGCGACTTGGACATCTTCTTGCCGTCCACCACCAGATGCGCGCAATGCAGCCAGACATTGACGAAGCGGCAGCCGTTGGCGGCCTCACTCTGCGCGATTTCGTCCTCGTGGTGGGGGAACAGGTTATCGATGCCACCGCAGTGGATATCGAAGTGGGGGCCGAGGTAGCGACTGCTCATGGCCGAGCACTCGATGTGCCATCCAGGGCGACCCTTGCCCCAGGGGCTATCCCAGCCGACCTCGCCATCGGCCTCGGTCCACGCCTTCCAGAGGGCGAAATCCGCCACGGATTCCTTGGCGTACTCATCATGGCTGACGCGGCTTCCGGCACGCATCTGCTCGGGGTCAATATGAACGAGTTGCCCATAGGTCGGCCAGCGAGCGATGGAGAAGTACACCGACTGATCGTCGGCCCGGTAGGCAAAGCCCTTGTCGAGCAGCGTCTGGATCAGGCGGATCATCTCGGGGATGTGCTCCGTGGCGGCGGGGTAGACGTCCGCCGGGGCGAGGCGCAGGCGCCGACTATCCGCAAAGAATGCATCCTTGAATCGCTGCGTGAAAGGCGCCAGGCCGACCCCCGCCGCGCGGGCGTCGCGGATCGTCTTGTCGTCCACATCGGTGAGATTCATCACATGCCGAACCCGGTAGCCGCAGAACAGCAGCGTGCGCTTGAGCAGATCCTCGAAGATATAGGCGCGGAAGTTGCCGATGTGAGCGACGTTGTAGACGGTTGGCCCGCAGGTGTAAAGACCCACGCTGCCGGCCTGGATGGGCTCAAACAGTTCCTGGCGTCGCGTCAACGAGTTGTGGAATTCAAGGGCCATATGAAGGTGTCCTATGCCAGCGGGTCGGAGGCGCAAACCCACGTTCCGGGTGGGCCGACCGGCGACCGGACTAGTATAGCTGTGCAACCGTCATGCTGCCGCGTTTCAGGGAGCTTGAATGCATCGAAATCCCCGCAATATTCCACCCCGTCCGGCAGGCGCTCCGGCAGGGGGTTCGGGCTTGCGCTAGATCAGGCCTATCCGGCGGCGAAGAGTGTAGTGGCACCGCAGACGAGGGCATCATGAGCCAGCAAATGCAGTTTACCTGGGAGCGCGGCACTGCGGCGGCGCCTGAGTCTGCGCTTGAAGAGACCGTCGCGAGCTCCGGCTCGACCCGCCGACAGGCCATCCGCCGCGCGGCCTTGCGCTGGCTGGAGCAGACGGCCGTGCCGACCGGGGTGGCGACGCACGTGGTCACCCGCATCCAGCGCACCCGGGCGGATGTTGCCGCCTTCTGGAGTGAACCCGTGCGCAACCACGCCTGCGAGGGGCCGGATCGCATCCTGAGCCCGGTGCGCACTGCGATCATCCAGTGCTATGCCGAGCGGGAGGAGTGCTGGCCCGACTGTACGCGGTCCCAGGAGATGCTGCCCAAGCTCAAGGTCCTCAAGAGCGAACTGGCCGAGCTGGAAGCCGCGATCCGCAAGGAGGAGCCGAGCCTGCGCGACACCAACGCGCTCTTCGAGGAATACGCGGTATGGCGCTACGAGGACAGTCATAACCGCCGCTACCACCAGTTGCGCCGTTCCATCAGCCGGGTCGAGGGCAGCCTCTACGACGGGACCTCGTTCGAGCGCATCCGCAGCGCCCAACTGGCGGACCATCTGTACCTGGCGGTGCCCGCAGGGCTGGTAGAGGCCTCGGAGCTGGCCGACGGCTGGGGTTTGCTCTGGGTCGAGGACGACCTGACGGTTCGCGTCGTCGTCGAGGCAGAGGCACGCGAGTGCCTGCTTGCCAACCGCTTCCACCTGGTGCAGAACATCGCGGCAGCGGCCAAGGTCAGCGAGTTGTTGGCCAATGGCGTGGCGTGGCGCGAGGAGACCGTGATCCTGGCCCGGCCCATGCATCGGCGGCGCACCCAGGAGACGGTCCGTCTCTCGGCCCTCTGATCCAACCCTGTGCCCTGCTGACTTTCGGAGCCGTACGGATGACTGTCCGAGCCGTGTTGCTGGCCTGCGCCGGGGTGGCGCTGATCTGCGGTTTCGGCTTTTTCAACGACTTTGTCCTGCGCCAGACCTACATGGTCGGCACCTTCATGCCGATCCCCGTCTATGGCGGGCTGATCCTCTTCCTCCTGCTGCTCAACCCGCTGCTGGGCCGAATCCGGCGTACGTGGATGTTCACCGGCCCGGAACTGGGATTCGCCATCGCCGCCATGCTATTCGCCTGCTTCATCCCCGGCCGCGGCCTGATGCACCATGCCATGGGTACCCTCATGCTGCCGCACCACTACGCCAAGACCGACCCCACCTGGAAAGAGGTCAAGGCGCTCGACCTGGTGCCGCCGAAGATGCTGGCCGATGTGAGCCTCGATGAGGATGCCGCCTTGGGCGGCTTCCTGCAGGGGCTGGGACAGGGGAGCACGCACATCAGCCTGAGCCGCATCCCCTGGAGTGCCTGGGTTAGAGCGTTCCTGTTCTGGGGACCGCTGCTCTTCACGGTGGTGGTGGCGCTCACCGGCCTGGCGCTGGTCGTGCATCGGCAGTGGGCCAGCCACGAGCAGATACCCTATCCCATCGTCGCCTTTGCGGAGGCCATTCTCCCGGCCCGCGGAAAGGCCTGGGGAAAGGTGTTTGAGAGCCGACTCTTCTGGATCAGCATGGCCGGCGTCTTCGTCATCCACATGAACAACTGCGCGGCGGTGTGGTGGCCGGACCGTATGATCCCGGTCCAGCTCCGCTTTGAGTTTCGGCCGCTGGTCCAGCTTTTCCCGGCCTTTGCCCGAGGTGACGGCTGGGACCTCGCCTACCCGCGTCTGCTGTTCACGGTGGTCGGGTTTGCCTACTTCCTCTCCTCCGAGCTGTCGTTGTCCATGGGCTTGGCGCCGTACCTCTATGCCTTCTTTAAGGGAACCTGCCTCGGCTATGGCATCGCGCTCGGCACCAACTTCTTCGCCTTGGAGAACATCGAGCGCGGGCTTTACGGCGGCGCCTATCTGGGAATCGGGCTGGTGATGCTCTACAATGGGCGCCGCTACTACGCCAACGTGGCGCGCCGCAGCTTCGGCCTGTCGGCGCCGGACCAGCCGGAAGCGTACGCGGTGTGGGGCGGCAGGATGCTTCTCCTGGCGGCCGCGGCCTTCGTGGCGCAGCTCATGACCCTGGGCCTCGACTGGCAGTTGGCGGTGCTCTACACCTTCTTCTTTCTGCTCATTTCCGTCGTGCTTAGCCGGGTGGTCGCCGAAACCGGCGCCTTCTTCATCCACTGCTACTTCTATCCCTGCGCGCTGCTGGTCACCTTTCTCGGGGCACTGGCCTTCGACCCCCGGACTCTGGCCACGCTGTTCCTGGTGACCGTGGTTCTCATGGTCGACCCGCGGGAGATCTTCATGCCCTTCGCCTCCCATGCCATCGCGCTGGCGGATCGCTTTCGCTTGCCCCTTGGCCGCACCGCGGCCTGCGGACTGGCGTCGGTGCTTGCCGGGCTGGTGGTGGCGACCTGTGCGACGCTTTACTGGCAGTATGACCAGGGATGCACCCGCGTCGGGGATGGCTGGAGCCTGAACGTGATGCGCTGGCCGTTCGACAACGCAGCACGCCTCGAACTGCGCCTTCAGGCACTCGGTTACAGCGACCAGGCCACGGCGGCGCTCCCCGGCGGCTGGGCGCGTTTCAGCCGGGCTGCCCCGCACGGGGCGGGACTAATCGCCTTCGCCGGCACCCTGGCGCTCGTGATCCTGTTCACCCTGGGTCGCATGCGCTTCCCGCGCTTTCCGCTGCACCCGGTGCTGTTTCTGGTCCTCGGCTCGTACCAGAGTCGGTATCTTGGCTTTTCTTTCCTGGTGGGTTGGCTGCTGAAAGGCATGGTGGTCAAGTACGGCGGCGCGCACCTGTATGCCCGCCTGAAGCCCCTGATGCTCGGGCTGATTGCCGGCGAGATGGCCGCGGGGGCCGTCACCATGCTGATCGGTGGGGTCTACTACTGGGTCCAGGGTCTGCCGCCCAAGTCCTACATCATCCTGGGAGCCTGAGCCGCAACGCAAACGTGCCGAGCCTCCCGCAGAACCCCGCGTCTGGCCCTGGAGCCCGCGATGCCAGCGCCCGTTTCGGGCGGGTTCGCGGTACCCGCCGTCGGCAAGACCGCCGTCCGCAAGACCCCGAAACGGCGGAAGCCCCGGCAGGGCCGGTGCGGACCGCCGACTCCAGGCGAGATGCGGGTGAGCCGAGGGTTCTGCAAGAGCCCCATCGTTCTGGCTATGGGGCCAGGATACGGAAGTCATACGAGTAGTTGAAGGCGAAACTGATCGCCTTGCCCGCGTCGTTCTCGTACGACCCCTTGGCTCCCCACAGAAAGAAGCCGCCGCCCTCACTGCCGTCAGCGCCCGCCCGCACTGGGGTCAGGATGCCCTGGAATGACGCCGTCGTTGAGACGTGCGCTACCGTGTTCTTATTCGTCACCGAGTTCTCCGCCGAGTTATAGTCGTACCAGACTTTGAACGAGCCCGAGAAGAGGCCCGTCGCCCGAGCGAAGCTGATCGTCAGACTGGTCGGGTTCGCCCCAGCGTAGAGGTACTCCTCGCTGTCCCTATCCCACACCGGCGGCGTGGCCCGGGGCGCGGCGAAGCCGGTGCCGATACCCGTGGCGGGCGTGATGATAAGCGCCAAGCCGCCCGGCGAGCAGGACACGGGGTCCACCTCTCTGGACTCCGGATACGATACGGTGGGCGGGGGGTCCGCTTCGCCCTCGTAGTTCGGGTCGGCCTCCGTGATCCTGACCGTTACCGTGATCGCGGGCAAGGCCCCGACCTCCCCCACCTCCAGCCCGTCCACATAGCGAGCGCGCAGGTCATCTATCTTGCTGTACTGGCCGCCGGAGATCCACAACCGGCGCAGGAAGCCCTCGTACTCCGCCGTAGCGGTCGGGTTGAGGCTCTCCCAGAAGAAGGCATTGCCCCCCAACACACGCACGATCACGGACGCCCCGACCCCCACCGGCTTACTGAACTCGACCAGACCGGAGAACGCCCCGCCCTTGTAGGCGCTCGGCGCGGTGTATAGCACCGTCCATACCCGTCCTCCCGCGTCCAGAATCAGCACGCTGCTCAGCGATACCCCCGTGCCGTCCGCCAGCTTGCCGGCGGTCTTGACGATTCCCGCCGTATCCACCGTGAAGGCCAGGTAGCCGCTGCCATAGTCCCCCGCGCCGGGCAGCGTCGCCGTGTAGTAGCCTTCATAGGTCTTGACCACGGTCGCCATTCCTGTGTCCTTCCAGACGCCGCGGTACATGGACAGAGACGCACCGGCGCGACCGCCGCCGTCATGCTGCCAGCCTTCCACCAGCCCGAGGGCCGGCGGGGCAGGAGCCGCTCCAGTATAGGTCGGCTGGCTCACTCGCAGGTCCACTTCCAGGATGCTGGTGCCGGCATTCGCTCTTATCGGCCCGATCCAGAAGGAGCCGTCCAGGTCGCGCCGAGTGAAGGCGGTCGCGCTGAAAGCGTAGGTCTTGCCGCCGGCGGTGAATTTACCGCTGACTTGCCCCTGCACGGTGACGGTCATGGTCGCCGCCGCCGGAGCCGCCGCGTCAGTGCCGGTCGCCCAGCCGTTGAACGTCCCCACCGCCCAGGGCGGCAGCGAGTTCACGGTGAGGGTGAAGATGATGCTGTCCGGCGTCTTGGCGTTGGCCACATTCGACACCGAAACCTTCACTTGCGCCGGCTTGCCCGCCGGGGTCGCGGCCGTCGGCACCCCGGCGATGGTCCGGGTGGCCGCGTTGTACTTCAGCCCCGCCGGCAGACCGGTCACCGTCACCGTCGGCAGACAGTCGGAGTGAATCTCCAGTGGCAGAGAGAACGGCACCCCGACCATGGCGGGCTGGGGTACGGGGTTGGTCACGGTTGCCCGCACGATGGTCGCAACCGTCTGAAAGTACGCCGTCACGACCGCACCGGCATTCGGGACCACCAGCGTCCGAGTCGCCACCTGCGAGCCGTCCTCCCAGTGCAGGAAGGCATACAACTTGTCAGGTTTTGCCGTCAGCGTGGCCTTGGCCCCCGGCGCGTAGAGCCCCACCCCGCTCACGCTGCCGCCGCCGGTAGGGACTTCCGCCGCGATGCGCGCCTTGACCGTCAGCGTCTGCTTCACGGCGCCGGCGGCCTTGTAGTTCGCGCTCTCCGGCTGGCTGGCCGTGATGACCGCCGTGCCCGCGCCGACGACATGGACCCTGCCGTCCACAATCTCAGCCACCGCTGGATTCGAGCTGCTGTAGAGCACCGGCAGGCCTGAGGAGGCGCTGGCGCCAGGGCTGAAGTCTGCATCCCCTGACGCTTTGAGCGGCAGCGACTTAAAGGTGACCGTGCAGGCGGCTTTGTTCACCACCAAGGTGACCGTTTTCGGCGTGACGGCATAGCGGGTGGTATCCGTGGGGGTGAAGGTGACGCCCAGGGACAGGGTGCCGACCGCGGGCTTGGTCCCGGCCGCGGGGCTGTAGACAAACTGTCCGGGGACATTGGCCCGGGCGTTGAGTTGAGTGGCGGAGAGCGCCGTGCCATAGACAATGGCCGCCGGATTCGCCCAGGTGATCACCAGACCGTCGGTCGGGTCTTCGTATTCGATCAGGTATGCCTGCGCCACCGCGCCATTCAGGTCGTTCCACTGTCCGGGCAAGCCCAACGGCCACGAGTCGATCTGCATGGCTACATGGTTCTGAGCGCCGGAAGTGGAGCCCCACCAGTCGTCGGGTTCAGCGCCACCCGCGCCACTCCCCCAGTTGGCGTAGGCGCCGACGGCCGCCTGGCCGGAACCGTACGGCGGCGGCATTCCGTCTTGCCAGAACTTCGCCGCGGCCGTCACCCCATGAGCAAGCCAGTAGAAATTGCCCTCTGAGGCGCCAGGGATGGAGGCGCCGCTGTCGGAGGCGCCCAGCCAGACGCCGCGCGCCCCGCTGTCGGGATGCTTGTAGGTGGCCCATGGCATCAGGACGTCGAGGTCGGCGATGGAGTCCATCCCCTCATAGACCGCCGTGTTCTCCGCGGCGCTCTCGATGACCGCAAGGTGCCCCTTCCGGCCGTTGAGCGTGGCGGCCGCGGCGAGAGCCTGGGCCTGGGTCCACGTTGCCTTGGTCGTGACCAGTTCGTAGATCCTCCCAGCGAAGACAAACTGCTTGGCCGTCAAGTTGTTATAGGTGTAATCATCGGCGGCGGTATTTGCCGAAACGCCGCCCGGCGTGGTGATGCTGACATCCACCTTCTGACCGGCGCTGCCGCCTGGAGCGGTGGCCGTGATCTGCGTGGCCGAGTTGACCGTGAACGAGCTGGCTGCCCTCGTCCCGAACTTGACCGCCGTGGCGCCGATCAGACCGGCGCCCGTGATCGTCACACGGGTGCCACCCGCCGCCGGACCGTAGGTCGGGTTCAGACCGGCAATCGCCGGGCTCGCAAGCAACTCGGTCGGACGACTGTCCAGAGTCGCACCCCAGCCCGTTTTTCCCGGCAGATAGTAGATGATCACACGGTTGTCACCCTCGAACACGCCAAGACCAACGCTGGGGGCGTTCCCCTGGAAGTACGCGCCGTTCAGGTTGATGCAATCTGCGAACGCATAGTCCCCGAGGCTGCTGACCTGGTTGCCGATTACGACGCTGGTCAGGCCGCTGCAACCCTCGAACGCCGAGGGCCCGAGGCTGGTGACGCTGTTGGGAACCGTGACACTGGTCAGGCCGCGGCACTCGAAGAACGTATAGTCCCCGATGCTGCTGACGCGGCTGCCGATCACGACGCGGGTCAGGCCAGTGCAACTTTCGAACGCAGAGAGCCCGAGGTCGGTGACGCTGTCGGGAATCGTGACGCTGGTCAGGCCGGTGCAACCAAGGAACGCATAGTCCCCGATGCTGCTGACGTGGTTGCCCATCACGACGCTGGTCAGGCCGGTGCATAGCTCGAACGCAGAGTAGCCGATGCTGGTGACACTGTCGGGAATCGTGACGCTGGTCAGGCTGTCGCCGCATGAGGCAAACGCCCAATCCCCAATGCTGGTAACCGGCAGGCGGTCAATCTCGCCTGGGATTGCCACCGCACCGCCAAGTCCGATGTATTCGACAATCGTGACCTTGCCGCCTTCGATCGTGTAGTCGAAATCACCAAGAGCAGACTGGGCCTGCACCGCTCCCGACAGCGCCACCAGCCAGAGCAATAGCCTCACCGCGTCAACGAGGCTCAGACGCCTGGCCATCGTCTTCGCATCGATGCCCGTCGCCACCAAGGTTCCTGCCTTCATGTCGTTTTCCCCCGCGGTAACCATCTTGCGCCACCCCGAAACACGGCCAGGCCCCCTACCGCTGTTGCGCCGCCCTTCACAGCGAGAAGCCTTCCCTACAGATCCGCCGGTCGGTGATCCTCAACCTGATTCCTTCGACGGTCCTTCGAAGCCCGGAACCACGCGGCGCCATCCTGCCCGCAAGCTTGATCCGTGATAGTCTACGGTAACGCCTCTTCAGGTCGGGTGCAATCCCGCCGCCAGGCACAGGGCGCAGGTCAGGTCCTAGGGTCCTAGGGTCCTAGGGTTCAGGGTTCAGGGTTCAGGCCGGACATAACGGAATGAGACGTGCCGACGCGGTTCCCATTCCGATCCGGCCGGGACGCGCCGGATCGCCTGGAGGGCGGCCCTCCCCAGGCGCGAACGCGCTGGTGAGCCGGCGGCCAGAAGCCCGGGATGAGGGAGTGATTCGCACGCCGACCGCCAGCCGTTGGCGATACCTTCGAAGCATCACCTATGGCGCTGCGACGCCACCGTTCCCTGCGCTTGCCGGGCTCTCGCCGCGCAGTTCGCAGAGCAGGCGCTCCAGGTCGTCTGGCAGGGGCGCGGTGAAGGACACCCGCTGGGCCGTGAGGGGATGCACAAAACCGAGGCGCCAGGCGTGCAGGGCGTGCCGACCCATGGCCGGCATGCCGGCCGGCTCGTGGGGGGCATCGAAGCGGTACTGGTGTTCGCCCAGCAGCGGATGGCCACGCAACGCCGCCTGCACCCGAATCTGGTTGCGCTTGCCCGTCACCAATGACACCTCGACCCGCGCCGCCGCGGCAAACTGCTCACGCACGGCATACTGCGCCACGGCCTCTTTGGCGCGGGCATCGGTCCCGTGCGCCCGCCGTTGGCGGAAGGTCGAGGCGTCCCACGACAGCCGATCGCGCCAGGTCCCGCTAGTCGGCACGGGGCAGCCGAGGAGCACGGCCTGGTAGACGCGCTCCGGCGCCTGCGCTTCGAACTGGTCCTTGAGGACCTCGCTAGCCGCGGCGGTGCGCGCCAATAACACCAGACCGCTGGTGTCCCGATCGATGCGATGCACGACGTAGAGCCCCGTCCGCGCCTCGCGCCGAACCTGGTCCCGCAGCAGATCGAACACCGTCACCTCGGCGGTGCGCCCATCCGGCAGCGGATCAACCAGTAACCCGGGCGGCTTGTCCACCACGATGATCGCGGCATCGCTGTACACGAGGCGTAGGAGATGACGCTTGGTCACAATGGATCGGTCTGCCGCGGTCGACGACCCCGGGCGGTCCAGCCACACCCCAACGCCCTCGCCCGCCACCAGGCGGTGCGCCGCCGCCGCGAGGTCGACCGGCTCGCCATTCAGGTACACCTTGCCGCGCGCGAACCACTCGGCCACGCGCCGCCGCGATCCCCCCTCGGCGCAGCGCACCAGCCAGAGGTCCAGACGCATGCCGGCATCGACCGCGCTGACGACCCATTCCTGCATCAGGATACCCTCATTGGGGGTTTCGTCATTCGTCATCAGGCGGCAACATACGCCCGCCTCAGGGCACCTCGGCGCGCCGGAAGCCGATGCCCTGGAGGTAGAGGTTGCGGTCCTCCGGAGGGCTATACAGGTCGTTGGTGTACTGCACCGTGAGCCGGTGCGGCCCGGCCTGCAAGGTGGCGCTCCCCAGGACGAACACCGCACTGCTGCTCGTTGCCACCTCCACCTCGCCCACCGCCTCGTCGTCCAGGCGTAGCGCCACCCGGGCATACTCGCCGACAGCAGGCTTCGACCAGCCCTTGACCAGCACCTCGTAACGGCCCGCCTGGACACACTCGAAGGTCGCCTCGACGCTCCCCGCGGCGACCAGGGCGACCCGCTCCGCATTCTGGCTGTAGTAAGGAATCTCTCCGACCGGTTTGAACGACGCCGGGCCGACCCAGGCTCCCTCCCGCTCGGGCGGCAGGAAGGCAGCGCCCAGATTGCGCAGCAGGGCCGAAGCGTAACGCTGTCCGCGGCCCCGGTTCTCCCCCGACGTATCCCAGCGCACCCCGTCGACCACAAGGCGGCCACGGGAGCCGACCGTGATCACCGCGGTGGCCGGCGGCAGAGTGAGGAAACGGGTGTTGCTGCCCACCTCCAGCGGCTCCGTGCCGATAAGGATGGCGTCAACCGTGAGATTGCGGTCCTCGAGGCCAATCTGTACATCGTTGACGAAAGCGACCCCGAGCTTACCCGCCCCGCCCGGCAGTTCGGCCAGCGCCGGATAGGAGCGCAGGTCAGCGCCCGTAAGCCCCACCATGGCCACCGTCTTGCCGTTCCAGGAGATGGCCGCTTGGGGCCAGCCGCCCTGGGCCGGCGTGCCCCCCGCAATCAGGGTGATGGCATACAGGCCGGGCTTGGGCACCTCCGCCGCAGCGCTGGCCTTGCCCGCGGAGGAAAAGAGCACCGCGCTCCCCGCCTGATTGACCCGCACCAGCGTGCCCTCGATCGCCATGGCCTCAGCTTCGTAGCGCCGCGTCGCCTGCGTCCCCGCCTCCGGGGAGACCACCCGGTCGGCGACCGCGGAATCAAGATCGAAGCCTCGCATCCAGGACTCGCCGCGGCTGGCGCCAGCGAAGGCAAGATCCTCGAGGCAGACCCCGGCGAATTCGCCCGTCCAGGGGGAGCGCACCGTGAGCGGCCCCTGTCCCGGGATGATCTGCAGCGGGCCGACGCCGAGCTGAGCGCGGAGCGCCGCAAAGGTGTCCGCGTCCGGCGCCTGCCAGTACACCGTTCCCCCGGCCGCCAGATGGGCGACCAGCCCAGCCCCCGCCGCCAGCAACCGCGGGCCGCCGCCATGCAGGATCACCAGCCCCGCCCCCGCCAGCGCCGGGGCCCCGAGCGGCGCCTCGAACGCCGTCGCCTCGACGCGGAGGCGCTGCAACGCCTGGAGAAACCCGGCGGCCTCGGCGCCTTCGGCCAGCAGCAGGGTCGGACGTCGGGATGGGGACGCCGCCAGGCCGTCGAGCAGGTTCTGCAACAGCCGCCGCGCCGTCGGCTCGGTAGCGAGTTTGGCCCCCACCAAGGCCTGGCAGAACACGGCCCGGCCGACCCCGTAAACGCAATCCACCAGCGCCGACTGGCTGAGACTCTGCGCCCCACCCGAGACCAGCAGCGGCAAGGCGCCCCCCGACCGCGGGCGGCCGATCTCGCGCCGACTGACGTAGTGATCGCCGGCCCAGTAACGCAGATCCGCCGCCGTCAGACCCGCCAGAAACGGGTGATCAAGAGCCGTGGGAAAAACCATGGTGGAGGCGTGCGAGACCAATTCGAGGCCCAGAGAAAGACCGTCAAGACTCTCCTGTTCAAGAAACAAGGCGCGACCCCCAGCCAGCAGAAACGCGCGCAACGCCGCGCCGCCAGGGGCGTCGACGCCCACCACGGCAGGCCTGTCCTGCCGGCCCGCAGACGGCGACAGCGCCCCCGGCGCCACCAGCAGCAGCGTGCGGGCAGAGTCCGCGCTGGCCAGCGCCTCCAGCGACTCAAGACGGCGCTGCGGCACGTCCCCCATGGACGCGGCCCAGGTGCCACCGGGATCGAGAACCAGCAGCTCAATCCCGGCCGGCAAGCGCAGCGACGCGCGGGCAGTCACCAGCAGCCGGTCCTCGGCACGATGCAGTTCCTGGTCATCCTCGAGCAGCCGCGCCACCAGGGGTGTCCCCTCGGCACCGGTCGGACCCGGCAACTCCGCTTCGAGCGTAATTTGCCGGTAGTCTGCCGGCGCCAAGGCCAGCAGCTGGGAGCGGGCGACGTCCTTGCCGCCCACCTGGAGCACAACCGTAAGACGGCGCATCTGCGCGCTGTCGTTGAACACGTCGAAGCGCAGCTTGGGCCGGTCGCCGGCAAAGAAGCGGGTCTGCAAGTCCGTGCGGTACACCGCCACGGGCACATAGACGTGCTGTTGCGCCTGGAAGAGCGGGTCGCCCGGTTTGGACCTCCCACCGCTTCCCGCAAAGGTCCAGGGACACATCCCCGAAACCCCGGCGCGGCGGTAGGCGAGGGTCTGGTGTACCCACGACTCAGCCAGGGCCAGGTGCTTATAGCGCTCGCGATCCTCGTAGGCCTGATCGCCAAAGAAGACGCTGCCCGGCGAGTAGTCGTTGTAGGGCACCCACAGGTACTCGCCAATGTAGAGCGGCTTCTGGCGCTCCCAGGCGAATTTCGCGCCGCGGCTGCCCAGCAGTCCGCCGCCGGTGCCCGTCGTGACGGCGGCGCCGAGCCAGTCCGCCGTGTTCGGGTAGTCGTAGTGCTCCGGCATCTCGTGGGGGTAGTGCAGCCCGATGACGTCGGCAATCCCCTTGGGGTCGAGATCCGCCTCGTAGGTAATCAGGTGGCCGGGGTCGAGGGCCTTCACCCGCTGGCCCAGATCGGCCAGCTCCGCCTCGCACTCGGGGTAGTAGCGCGCCGCGCCGCAGTGCAGGATCTCATTCTCGATACTCCACATCACCAGCGAGGCATGATTACGGTCACGCCGCACCATGCCTGACAGATGCTCCCAGGTGTTGTCCCAGAAACGCCGGTCCTGGTAGCGGTAGCTGCCTGCGCCATCACACCACAGCGCCCCCTCCTCGATGATCATCAAGCCAAGCTCGTCCGCCGCCTCCAGCCAGCGCTGCTGCCAGGGCTGGGTATGCAGGCGGAAGGCGACCACGTTCGCCGAACGCAGCCGCTTGATATTCTCGCGGATCTCTTCCGGCGACTGGCTCTGGGTCACCGGCCAGCCACTCGAGGCCAACAGGTGCCGCCGAACCCCGTTGAGGATGAAATCCGAGCCTTCTGTCCACAGCTCCCGGAACCCGAAGCGCTCCTGGAACTCATCCACCGGCGCGCCCTGCGCCTCGGTCAGCGTCAGGCGCAGAGAGTACAGGTGCGGGTCCTCGGGAGACCAGAAACGGGCCTTGGGGAAGGCGGCCTTCAGCTCCCAGCGGCCCGCGGCGCCAAGCTCGACGGGCGGAATCTGCAGCACCGCTTGCTCACCCGCGAAGACGGTCCCCCCGAGGCGCAAACCCGGCCGCGCTTGCACGCACTGGCCACGCACGACCAACTCCGCCCGCCGCACCGAGGGCATGATCGCGACGTCTTCGAGGCATGTCGCCGGACGCCGCAGCAGTACCGCGTCATCCCACATCCCAAACCAGCCAAAGTGTCCGCCAATGGGCGCCATGAGCTGAGCCTTTGGCGCGTCACGCAGATCCCCCGCCACATCTGCCGGCAGCGTAAACCCCGCGGCGAAGGTCGCCCCCCAGTCCTGGCAGCGCACGCTCAGGACGAAGGGCTTCCCCACCTGAACCTGGTCCGTCAGATCGACTTCAAACGGCGTCCAGCCCTCCAGCCGCTCCGCGACGGTCTTGCCATCCACGCAGACCCGTGGCTGGTAGCGCGCCCCGACCAGAAGCAGGACGATACGGCCACCGGCCCAGGAAGCCGGAACCGTCAGCTCTCGACGATACCAGACGAAATCACTGCCGCCGCGGGCCAAGCCCTGGCGCAGGTGCGGCACGGTCACCGTCTCCCACGCCGCCGGTGCCGCCGCCTGGGCGTCACGGCTCACCCCCGCCTCCCAGGGGCCGTTCAGCGACAATTCCTGGCGCAGAGGCTCGGCGAGCAAGCCCCCAGGCAGCGCCAACGCCGCCAGCATCAACACCCCGCCCCACCAGCG
>CAILKC010000698.1 GCA_903834675.1 uncultured Victivallales bacterium
CATCAAGGTCGTGGTCGGGGCGCCCGCGGAGGCGCCCGAAGCCCTGGTCCACGCCTATCTTGATGGTACCCTCAAGACCGGCGACAAGGCCTGTGATCACTGACGCTCGGAGGACGACATGAACGTCGCGGTGCTCAGTGCCAGCCCGAAGCCGGAGCGCTACAGTCATCAGGCGAAGGAGAAACTCGGGTGAACCCGAAGCGCGTCGTTATCATCGGCGGATCGGCCGCGGGCCCCAAGACGGCGGCCAAAGCGTGCCGCATGGATCAGCACGCGAAGATCACCACCATCCAAGAGGTACGGACCTCCAGGGCATTACCACACGAAGGAGATCGTCTGCTACTGCAGGACCTCGCTGCGCGGCTGCGAGGCTGCCGTCGTGCTGCAGGCCCACGGCTTCACCAATGTGAAGGTCATGGAAGGCGGTGTCATGGCCTGGCCGTTCGCACGCGAGAAGTAGAGGCCTGGCGGCCGCTGCGGCCTACGGAGTGGGTTTCGTCCTTGCCGGTCTGGGGATCGGCGAGCAGAGGAGAAGATCGACTACAAGGGCATGAAGGACGTCGAGGTCACCTTCCCGGTGATCAGCGATCTGACCATGGAGGTGTCCAGGGCCTTCGGCATGCTGCAACCCGGCGCCAGCAACACGCAGGCCGTGCGGGCCGTGTTCATCATCGATCCGACCGGCATCGTGCGGGCGCTGTTCTACTACCCGCTCTCCAATGGCCGCAACATGGACGAGGTCAAGCGCCTGCTGATCGCCATGCAGTACTCCGACCAGTACAAGATCGCCACCCCGGCCAACTGGCAGCCTGGCGACGACGTGATCGTACCACCGCCAGGATCCTGCGGCGTCGCCAAGGACCGCATGGCGAAGCCGGATCCCGACGTGAAGTGCCTGGACTGGTTCATGTGCCTGAAAAAGTGCCCGCGGAAGTGAGGCCGAGGGCAGCGCCGGAGGCCACAGATACTGGTTTGCGTTCGAGATGAGTTCGCGCAGAGGCGCAGGGGCGCAGAGGGATGTGGCCAGCAGCAATACCGTTGACTTTGGGCTCTGGGAAGGTGGGAGGCGCGCTCCGTCGCGGCGACTCTGGCCCGCCAGAGTGAAGAGTACTGTGGCTGGCAGGGCGAGCGCTGCGGCTCAGCGGCGCCCTGCTCGTCATGCGGGCGATGGAGTGCCCTCTGGCGGTGCTCTGCACCGGCTGCGGCCGAATGGGTCCCCCTTGAGTTGACGGCAAGCAACACGCACCTGGGCCTCTGCCAGAAGCTGATGCCCTACGTCAATGACCGCCACGTCTTCTACTGCCCGAGCGCCGCGAATGTCGAGGCCGGGGCCAACAGCAGCTACCGCTGAAGCGGGCGGGGGGCGGGGCGGCAGTTCAGGCTGAAGCTGGGGAGAGAGGGCGGCGCCACTACGTCCCCCCGTCGGCGAGTCCGTCGTTCCGGGCGGTCCTGTCGGCCGCGCGGGGACTCTACGGTCGCGGCCGGAATGCGGCGCCCGGCGCCGACCGGTCTAGCCGTTTCTTCACAGTTTCCCTCTGGTACGGCGCGCTTGCCCGTGGCATGGTCAAGCAGAAACACCGGGGAGCCAACCATGCACCGTTACGCCTTGTCCAGAAGTCATTTCACCCTGATCGAGCTTCTCGTGGTCATCGCCATCATCGCCATCCTGGCCGGGATGCTGCTGCCAGCGCTGTCTCGAGCGCGGGAGTCCGCGAAACGATCCGCGTGCATCAACCATCTCCACCAATTGAGTCTGGCGACGCTGATGTATGGCCCGGACAACTGCGAGCGGCTGCCGGTGGGGGCCACCCAAGGCAACTCGCTGCTGAACGTGGTGCAGGTCCTCATGCCCTATGCGCCGGACCGCGCCATTTTCTACTGCCCATCGATCGGCGTGCTGGCGCCCTGGAACCCCCTCCTGGAGAACACCGACGCCAACTGGGCCGCGGGAAACATCGGCTACTACTACTGGTCCATGAACGGCGTGCATCCCCATACCGGCCCCTTCGTGGCCACCCACCCACCGCGTCAACTCTGCCTCGCATCGCCCGGCAACCTGTGGATGTGGAGCGATGTGTTCGGCCAGTTCTACTGGAGCCAGGGCGCGCCCTTCGCCCACAACATGCCGAAGTGGAGCCTTACCGATGTGGCCTTCATGGATGGCCACGTGGAGTCCATCCCCGGCCGGCCGGTGGACATCTTCAAGTGAAGCGCGATAGGCGTATGCCTACACTCCCTCTCCGGCCCGGGGCGTTGACGCGGGTGGTGGCCGCGGCCTGCGGCGCCCTGTTCGTCCTCGCGGGCTGCGGGGTCCGACCGTACGACCGCCCGCAGGCAGCCGCGCCGGCGGCAGCGGCCGAGTCGCCTCCCGCGCCTGGCAACCGCGCCTCAGGCCCCATCTCGCTCTCCGTCCGCTGCGGCGCCGCCCTGCAACCCGCGATGGACGCCATCGGCAAGGCCTACGAAGAGAAGACCGGCGTCCGCATCGACTTCTCCTATGCCGGAGCGCAGATGCTGCTTGGGCAGTTGGCCGCGTCGCGCTCTGGCGACCTGTACATGCCGGGCGAAGCGTTTTGGGTGGACCAGGCCGTCGCCCGTGGTTTCGTCACGGAAAGCCTCACCGCCGCCTACTTTCTGCCGGTTCTCATGGTCCCCAAAGGCAATCCGGGGAACGTCCGGGAGGTCAAGGACATGGCCCGCGACGGTGTGCGGGTGGCGATCGGTCATCCCGAGGCCCTGGCCGTAGGGCCTGTGACCAGGCGGATTATGGAGCGCGTCGGGATCTGGGAGGCGGTGCAGAAGAACGTCATCATGCAGGCTGGCTGCATTCCCGAGCTCGCCAACGCCGTGGCCATGAAGGCGGCCGATACCGGCATCCTCTGGGACGCCTGCGTCTACCAGGTCCAGCACCATGTGGAGGCGCTGCCCATCGACGCGGACGATAACGAGGTGGCCGAGGTCCTCATTGCCACCCTCAAGTTCAGTGAACACCCAGCCGAGGCCAGGGACTTCACCCACTATGTGGCCTCCGACGCAGCGAAGGCGATCTTCGCCCAGTACGGTGTCCGCACCGAACGCCCCCCGGGGGTGCGCCTGGCCCCGCGCGAGGCGACCGGCAAGGCAGTCGCTGCGGCAAAGGCCGTGGCGCCATGACGTTCAGGGCCTCCAAGGCAGAACGCAGCGGTGCGGCGCGCCTTCCGGCGGCAGGCTTCGGCGAACGCGCCTTCGGGGCGGCCGTGGCGGTGGCACTCAGCGTCGAACTGCTGTTTGTGCTCGCGGTCATCGGGGCGTTGGTCCTGTTCACCGATCCGCCCAGCCTGGCCAAAGCCATCGCTACCCCAACCGCACGGTCCGCCATCTGGCTCACCCTGGTGACGGTGACACTCAGCTCCGCACTCTCGGTGGTTCTGGCCGTACCGGTCGCCTACGGCCTGGTCTACTGGCGGATCCCCTGCCGCAGCGTTGTCGATACGCTGATCGACCTGCCCATCGTCATGCCGCCGATCGCGGCCGGCCTGGCGCTATTGCTGCTCTTCGGCTACTACCTCGGCGACGTCATGCGACCCATGGGCCTTTACCTGCCCTACACGCGGGCGGGGATCGTGGTGGCGCAGTTCTTCGGCACGATGACCTTCGCCGTGCGCACGACCAAGGCCGCCTTCGAGAGCATCGGCCCGCGACTCCCCGCGGTGGCAGGGTCACTCGGCTCGCCGCCCTGGCGCGTGTTCCGCCGGGTGATCCTGCCGTTGGCCCGGCCCGGGCTTACCGCGGGGGCCGTGCTTACCTGGGCCCGTTGCATCGGCTTGTTCGGGCCGGTGATCATGTTCTGTGGGGTGACCCAGAACCGCACCGAGGTGCTGGCGACCTCCATCTACCTGCAGAACTCGATCGGGCAACTCGAGGTGGCGGCTGCCGGTACCCTGATCCTCCTGGCCATCGCCCTGACGACCTTGCTGCTCCTCAAGCGACTGGGAGTGCAGAGTCCCCTATGGCAATGACCCCCATGCTACGCGTCGAGGGCCTGTCGCTGCGCTTACCCGACTGCGATCTGCGCGACGTTTCTCTGGAGGTGGGCCGCGGCGAGTGCCTCTGCGTCATGGGCCCCACCGGCGCCGGCAAGACGGTGCTGCTCGAGGCCATCGCGGGAGTGCGCACGCCCGACCGCGGGCGGGTCTGGCTGGACGGCCGTGACATCACCGGGTTGCCGGCCTGGGCCCGCGGGATGGCGTACGTGCCCCAGGACGCGGTGCTCTTCCCGCACCTCAGTGTGGCGGACAACGTCGCCTACGGCCTGGTCGAGCGTCGTCTGCCCGCCAACACGATCGCCGAGCGGGTGGACCACGCGACCGAGCTGGTGGGTGTGGGGCACCTGCTGCTCCGCCGACCCGCCACGCTCAGCGGGGGCGAAGCGCAGCGCGTCGCCCTGGCCAGGGCGCTGGTCCTGCAGGCTGACCTGCTCCTGCTGGACGAGCCTTTCGCCGCGGTCGACGAGCGTAACCGTGAGCGTCTGGGCGCCAGGGTGAACGCTCTGCAGCGCGAACTGGGCACCGCCGTGGTCCACGTGTCGCACAGTCTTGAGGAGGCCCTGGCTGTCGCCGACCGCATCTGCGTGCTCGACGCGGGGTGCGTCGCACAGGTAGCGACACCCCACGACCTGCTGCGCCGCCCGAACTGCGAGTTCGTCGCAACGTTCACTGGTGCGCGCAACATCATACCCGGAACCGTGCAGAGCACCGGCGACGGACGCTGCTTCAGAACGGGTAGTCTATCCATCCCCGTCGCGAGTGAGCATGAGGGCCCGGCGCGGCTGGTCATCCGACCCGAGGACATCCGGTTGCTCCCGGCTCCGCGTCTGCCCCTCGCCCCCGGCTGGCTGCCGGGTCAGGTGAGGCGGGTCACCGGCGCGGGGTCACTGCTCAGGATCGACATCTGCACGGAGGACGTCGAGTGGATCGTTCTGGCAGTCCAGCGCGAGGTGGCGGCGCTGGGTCTGGAGCTTCAGGCGGGCAACCCCGTCGCGGTGGAACTGCCGCCCGGAGCGATCCATCTCATCCGGTGAGCCTGCGGGGGCGTGGGAGCGGCGCGCCAATGCCACTTAGTTTCTGGCCGCACGCTCGATTGCAGACGAGCAGGTAGGTCGGGGGTGCCATTACCCGACCCCGGTCGAGCGCTTGGGCGCGACCGGCAATCGCCCCGCCGAGGCAAGCAGAACGAGAAACTTAATGGCATTGAGCCACACCCCCCGCATCCCGCACACGCCCCTATCCGCAGATTCGCACCGGAGCCGTTGCGTCGCACGGTCCCCACCCTTAGGCGGCCCGCACGCGGCTACAGGGCAGCGCGCCACTGGCTTGGCGTCATGCCCGTCTGCTCTCTGAAGCGGCGCGCGAAATAGCCCGCGTCCGCGAAGCCAGCGCGCTGGGCGATGTCGGCGACGTTCAGGCTCAGGTCCCGCAGCAGCAGCTTAGCATGGACGATGCGGCGCGCGGTCAGGAACTCCTGGAACGTCTCGCCGGTGTGCCTGTGGAACAGCATGGAGAAGTGATTCGGGGTCACCCGTGCGGCCGCCGCGATCTTGGCCACCGTGAAGGGCATCCCGGGATCCTGGCTCACCAGTTCCTTGACCAGCTCGGCAAGCAGAGCCCCGCGGCGCCCCACGGGGCCCGCGTCGGGCACATCCCTGGCCACAAAGAGGGCGGCGGTCAGGCGCTGCTGGAGACCTGCGCTGCCTGCCGTGTCGCCCGGAGCCTTGCCCGCCGCTGCCGTTGCGGCAGCCGTTGTCATGCCCCGCGCGATCTCCCCGAGCGCCGCCGCGGCCACCTGGACCAACGCCTTGGCCGCGGCCAGGTTGGCGGGGGTCAGCAGCGGGAGCTTGCCATACGCCTGCCGGAGTTCGCGCAGACTCACACCCTCCTGCGTGCCGTGCGCGAGAACCGCCTTCCAGCCCGCTTCGCGGTCCTCTGCCGCGAAGGCACTGGAACTCACCACGATGGAGCGCGAGGCCTCGCCCGACGCATTCAGGGCGGCGGCCGCAACCACGTGGACGCCGCCGTGGCAGCAGTACTCCGTCAGCCCGCGGTAGCAGGCGCCAAAGCCCACCAAGGCGCGACAGGTCGCGCATTTGCGCCTGCCGGCGGGCGACGCACGCAAGACGCGACAGAATGCGGGCAGCTCCATCTCCGAGCCAGCGGGCGACAGCTTGACGATGTCGTCATGCTGGCGAAGCATGAACAGGATCCGCATGCCGACCAGCTCGTGCGCGGCCTTCTCGATGGCCGCGATCAACGGACTGCGGCTCACGGCTGCCATCACTTGGTCGGTACTCAGGTTCTCCACGGCGCGACTCCAGTGACGTCCGGCCATCGTGTACGTGCGCCCAAGGCCCGGCGGCGACGTCGGGTCCAGCCCTGCCCGGCGTAGAGGTCCACTCATGTCCGGCGACCATGCTCATTATAGCACCATCCCACTATTCGTAGAAAGCTCCCATTGTCGCCTCGCTTGCCCCCGGGCATACTGACTGATAGAGAACGGAAGTAGTCTTGGAGTCACGCCGGTAGGCGTCCCGCTGAACAGGAGTACGTACCATGAAGAAGCTACTGCTGGTGGCACTGCTGCTCGTCCTGGCCACGGGGGCTGTGATGGCCGGGGGCGACAAGAACCGTGGAGACAAGGGCAAGGGCAAGACCCACCAGACCGTCGGGCCGTAAGGCGGACCCCCGGTCCGCGCGCAGTCAGGCGTAACCCCATGGTCCCGGCCATGGGGTTACGTCTCTCTGTTGAGGCTCTTGCAGAACCCCTGCAGGAGGCCGGTTTCAGTTGTCGGATTCCAGGGTTCAGAAACACGATGTCGCCTGAAACCTGAACCCCGAACACTGAACACACCACTTGCAGAAGCGGGTTCTGCAAGTGGCTCTATTGGAATGGCCAACCCGACCAGCGCCATCCTGGAACTCCGCGCAGTCATTCCATATCTCCTTCGTTGTGTGGTGTTTGGGCATCGTCTGCTGCCGCCCGGGTCTCAGGGGAACCCCCGGGAAGGCGGTGCTGCCCGCGTCTGCCCACTGCCACCGCCACCAGTACGACCAGGAAGACGGCGCAGGCCACGGCGACGATGGTCTGGTTGGTGGGCAGGTCGGCGGCGAACGAGGCGGACATGCCCGCCACGGTGGCGAGCAGAGCGAGCAGCGCGGCCAGGGCCAGGGCGACGCCAAGCCGCCGGCTCAGCAGCAGCGCCGTGGCCGCCGGCACAACCAGGTAGCAGAACACCAGCAGGGATCCCGCTACCTTCGAGGCCGCCGCCACCACCAGCCCGAGTACCAGGAAGAAGCCGAGTTGCCAGCGGACCGGCTTGACGCCCAGGACCGTGGCGGACTCACGGTCCAGAAAGGCATACAGCGTCGGCCGCAGGAAGAGCAGCAGGTACAGCGCAGCCGGGATCAGGACGGCCGCGACCACGGCGGCATCGCGCCCCGAGGTCAGGATCAGATCCCCGTAGAGGAGCGCTTTGACCTCATGCAGCCCCAGGCCGCTGTGCGCTACCAGCAGGACACTCAGGCTCGAAGCGGCGACGAAGAGTACGCCCAGCACGGCGTCCCGCGGAATGCGCTGGCTCTCGAACGGCAGCGCCAGCAGCCCGACCGTCGCCAGCGTCAAGGCCAGCGCGCCTGCCAGCGGCGGGAACCCGGCCAGCATGGCGAGCGCGATGCCACAGGCCGCGACTTCGGCGAGGGTAATGCCGATGAAGACGACGCGCTTGAGGATCACGAATACCCCGAGCAAGGCACAGACCAGCGCGATGAGCGCTCCGGCCACGAGCGCGTAGGGGAAGGACCGCACGAGATCGAGTAGGGAGTGGCTCATGAGAGGGAGCTCAGCGGTTCTGCCCGGGAGCAGGAGTAAGAGCAGGAGCAGGAGTAGGAGTAAGAGCGGGAGAGCGTGTTCGTCATGCCGTTTCCCATCATACCCGTGGCCTTCCAGCACTGGTGGTCCCCGCCAGCAGGGACCGGGCTTGCGCCACGTCCGCGAGTTGAACGTGGCCGTGGGTGACGACGCAGAGGCGGGCCGCAAGGGAGCCGGCCTGGTCCATGCCGTGGTGTGCCAGGAGCACCGTCTTGCCATCTTCGCGACAGAGCGCGCAGAGATGGGCCAGGACGTCGCGCTCGGAGTCCTCATCGAGCTCCGAGGTGGGTTCGTCCATGATGAAGACGTCGGCGCCGCTCACCAGGGCCCGGCCCAGCAGCGCCTTCTGCTTCATGCCTCCGGACAGCTCGCCGAAGGTCTTTCGCTGGTGCTCCAGCAGGCCGAAACGCTCCAGGACATCCTCGACGCGCTGCGCCTGACCCCGGTCGGGCCGTCGCCACCAGCCGAGCTGCGGGTACAGCCCCATCTCGACGATCTGCCGCAGCGACACCGGGTAGAGCGGGTCGATGCTCTTCTGTTGCGGGACGTAGCCGGGGGGGGTGGACCCGAAGGGTGTAAGGATGCGACCGCGCGTCGGCCGGAGCAGTCCGAGGATGGCCCGCAGCAGGGTCGACTTGCCGGCGCCGTTCGGCCCGACGAACGGCAGGAGGCAGCCCGACGGTACCTCGATGCACACGTCGTGGAGGATCTCCTGCCGCCCGTAGGCCACGGCGACATGTTCGCAGACGATGATGGGGGAGTTGTGGCCAGCCATGGTCACACGCTGCTCCGGCTGACGGTATGGACCATCAGTTCGCCGTCACGCATTTGACGATCAGATCCATGAGCGCGAGATAGTCGGTAGCCTCGGGCTGGCCGCCGACCGAGTTGGCCACCACGACCACCCTGGCGCCGATCTCGCCCGCGAGCCGATCCGCGGCCTTGCGGCTGTAGAAGGGCTCCTGGAGGATGACGCGGACCCCTTGCTGGCGGGCGCCTGCCGCAGTCTCGCGCAGGTGCGCGCCGCTAGGCGGCACGCCGGGTTTCGGCTCGATCTCGGCTGCGATGCTCAGGCCGAAGCGGTGTGCGAAGTACACCCAGCTCCGGTGGTAGGGGATGATCTTCTGCCCCCGCAGCGGCTGCATGGCGGCCAGCCAGCCGCCCGCCTTCCCCAGGTTCGCCGCTTCGGCCAGGAACGCCGCGATACTGCCGTCCTCGGTCATGGCCCAGAGCCTGTCGGCCGGCAGGGCCTTGAGCAGCTCGGCACCAAACATGTGCTCGTCCACGGCCTGCTGGAAAGCGGTCGCGTTGGCGCGGAAGAGCGCGGCGTCGGCGGGCGCTATCTCCGCCAGGCGCTCGCCAATGGCCCCCGCGATGCGCCGGCCGTTCAGCGGGTCCAGCCAGTAGTGCGGATTGCCCTGCGGGTGCACGTCGCCCAGGGCACGGGTAACCTTCGAGGTGGGCACATCCAAGACCAGCGCGGACTCCGCGGCATCGAGGTGCCCGCGAGCACCCTCGCGGACGCGGGGGTTGCGCGAACCATCGAGGATGGGCGGTTCCCAACCGATCTCCAACTCCAACCCGATGCGGACCCAGAGGTCGGCGTCGCGGGCCAGCAGGATGCAGCTGGGCTTGGCCTGCAGCATGTGGGGGTCTTCCTTGCCGGTGCAGATGCTGTGCACTTCAGCCTTGTCGCCGGCCACCGCCTTGGCGATCGCGGCCAGGTCGGAGGTGGTGGTCACGATCTTCAGACCCGCGGCCGTGGCGGCGCCCGCCAGGGCGAGAACCACCAAGGCAACCCGGATAGCGTGATGCTTCATGGGGATCGTCTCCTTATTCTGCTGGAACTAGAACGTGTGGGCCCCGTGCGCGCCGAGGGAGACGCTCCACTGGAGCATGATCTCGTTGACGTCTTCACGTCCGTCCTCCGTCTCATAGCTCCCGCGGTTGAACTGCAGGCGCAGCCGGGAGAACTCCGAGAGGCTCCAGTCGAGCATGGGACCCGCGCGCCAGCTTGAGCCGAAGCTCGCACTGCTGCCATCGGGCAACTCCGTATCGTTGGTCAGACCGACCTGCTCCCAACGCACGCCAACGCGCCAGCGCGGCAGGAAGCCGTAGACTGCCTGGACGTAGTAGCCATCCTGGGTGTCGACACGGTCGTTGCCGACCAGGGACGGAGCCAGGTCGTGCTGGACGAGTTCGAGATCCTTGCGGCGGCTGAAGTACTCGCTCTGGACGGTCAGGTCGCCCTGGCCATAGGGCTTGCTGGCGTTGTACTTGTAGACCACGTCGCCGCCCCAGAAGGCGCTGTCACCGTCGAGCCAGTGGTCCGCCGCGCCATCGCCATCACCGTCATGCTCCTCCTGGTGCGTGCCCGTGCCAGCGAAAGCGCCGAACTGCAGACCGTGGTTGCCCGGCAGATTCGGTCCGAGCTTCAGCCAGCCCACGCCCAGGCGCGGACCGTCATGCGTCGACAACGGGTCATCGCCGTGATAGGCATACATCAGTTCGTTGTCGCCCTGGAAGACTTCGGCGCCGGCCAGCAGGTAGAACGGGGTCGGCGCCAGCCAGGTGAGCTGCAGCCCCTTGTCGTTCAGTCCATGCGCGCCGAGCAGGAGCTGGTAGACCAACGCCTGGTCCACGAAATCCCACGCGTGCGAGTGCTTGGCATTCAGGTAGCCGAAGTCGCTGTAGAACTTGCCGCCGCGCAGTTTCAGGCCCCAAGGCAGCGCCGTGGTCTCGATTTCGGCGGTCTCGAGCTCAGCCCCATCGGTGTCGACCGCGGCAATGACGGAGCCCTTGAAGTAAGGGTCTATCTCGGCGGCGAGCTGCAGTTCGACGTGGCGGAGGTTGATCCCCTCTTCCAGGCCATGGTGATGATGCTCTTCATCGCCATGGGTGTGCCCAAAACCTGACATCTCGCCGGTGACATGGCCGACGCCGCCGTCGGCATCGTCGGCGTGGTAGTAGGTGTCGATGATGGCGGAGACGTCGGGGTTCATGCTCTGAACCGCAGAGCCGAGCCGCGCCGACGCGCCCCCCAGACCCGGCGCGGCAGCCGGGGCCGGGCGCAGCGGGGCCTCGGTCAGGGCGGTCGCGATGCCCGGTGTGGCGCCTGCCGGAGACGCACCGAGCTGCGTCAGTTTCGCTTCCAGAGCCGCGACCTGTTGCTCCAGCAGGCGCCGTTGCGCCTGCAGTTCCTCGCGCAACTGCCTCACCTCGGCCTGCAGGGCCCGCACGGTTTCGGTTTGGTTCTCCTGGGCCTGCAGGCCACCACCCAGAGCCAGCGCTGTCAGCAGCGCCAAAGCGCACCTCGTCTCGACGCGTGATGTCCATTGCATGCTGCGGCACCTCATGGTTAGGCGTTGCGTGATCTGTGCAGAGTCCCGACCACGGTGCTGAAGATGCAGCCGTGGGGGCGGCCGCTGGCAGACGCCAAACCGGGCGGGGACGCCCTGGGCTTGGCGCGCGAGCGGCAAGACAGGATCAGCAGGCGGGAGGCGGACCGCAGGAGAACGGCAGACGATAGGCAGGACGCGGTGTCGGCGGCGCCGCGCGGAACACCGCGCCATCGCACAGCACGACGACCAACGGCGGCAAGGCCACCGCTACAGGCTGGACCAGCCCAAGCGCGGCAACCAGGCAGACCTGACAGCGGTCCGCGTCATGCGCGGGAGTCGAGTGTCCGTCGTGGTCAGCCGCTGGAACCCGCGCCTGCACTGCTGACCCCGGCGACCGCGTGCCGCAATGCCCTTTGTGCCAAGTGGGGCTGACGACCACCCCAAAGGCAAAGGCGAACAGGAGCAGCAGGCTGTAGAGTCGCGTCCTCATGGGCGTGCGGCGGGGGTTCCTCCAGCCGCCGTGGCGGCGGCAGCGCCGCGCCGGGAGCGGGGCTTCGTCGTGGCGGGCACGGCAAGGGGCAGAACCGGCGGACAGGCGTCGGGCGTAGCGGCGCAGACCCAGTGGTACTCCTGGCACTCGGCACACTTCTCGAACGCGTGTGCCACTGCAAACGTGCGCCAGTGCGACATCTGGCGGGGGGACAGATGACCCGTACCCCGGCAGACGGGGCAGGTATTGCTCAAGGCCGCCAGCACTGCCGCACGCAGGAAATCCGAACGGTTCGGGATGCCCTGCATGGCCTCGGCCGTGGCCGCATCCACCTTGAAGCAGACAACGTGTTCTCTGGCCATCGCCATGTCCCGCCTGAGAGCGTTTCGTAATACGATGTATTATGACACTGGCTTGGGCGCGTGTCAATCCCGAGGGGCGATGGAGGCGTAACCCCGAGGGGGAGCCGGGTGCAACGCCGTAACGGCAGGGATATTCTGCCGCGCCGGGTGCCGCTACGGCAGGATAGGAATGCCCCCAATGCCCCCCAACTTAGGGAACGCTGAACTCCTGGGCAGGGCTGAGGGTTGAAACCTGAAACCACTAGTGTCCCAACGTTTGGATGAATTGAGATGAAGGCCTTTCTGCATCAGTAAGATATGACGACGTCCTCGAAAAACGATTTGAACTCCGCTCGGCTCGCCTCAGGGTGGTATCCAACCCAGGAGGCCACTGATGAA
>CAILKC010000699.1 GCA_903834675.1 uncultured Victivallales bacterium
GCGCGCAGGCGCCGCCCTATGGACTGCGGTGGCAAGTCCGCCCCCCGGGCGAACGCGACACCGCTTTGGCGGGCGCCTGTCGCCCGCGCTGTAGGTCTCAGCCAAAGCGGCGTCGGCGACTCGCTGCCGCGAGTCTCTGCCACCGCAGTCCACAAGCCGGTGATCCGTCGGCCGCCGCCACCTGGCGGCCGAAGCCAACCCGATCGCCCCCGCCCCCGATCCCGCTGAGCCTGGGCGTCGGGAGGTTTGCTGGCCGCCCCGAAGGGGCACAATCCGTCAGCCCAGGGCAGCGCCCTGGGTACCGGCCCCCCCCGCGGATGGCAGGCTGAAGGCCGGCGATAAAGCTGCAGGGACTGGCCCGTGGTCTGGACTTCCTAAGCTTCTCCCACCCCGTCAGGGTGGAAAACTTTGCGGGTTGATGCTAACCCAGGGCGCTGCCCTGGGCTGGCGAATGTCAGCCCTTCAGGCTTGGGGTTGAATACCACGGCCCATCCCTATTGCACCGGTCGAGCAACCGACCCGTGCAATAAGTCTTGGCACCCTGACCCAACCCCGTGGGGGTAGACTGGGTTGGCTGCCTGGCTCACCCAGGGTAGGCCGGCGCCGCGGCCAACCCTGGGCTTGGGTACGCAGCCCCGTTGGGGCAGGATACGCAGATGCACCTGAGTAGTCACCTTCCGGCAATGTGGTCATGCCCCCGGCTTCCCTGATGCGGTTGAGTTCCGCCGCGCGGTCACCATATTGCGCTGGCAGGTCCGGCTGGCCAGCAGGACGCGGTATCGCCTTGATGGGGCAAGCAGCGCGGGAGTTCGGCTATGGCAGACGACAGCATCGCGGCGACGTTTCCGATTCTTGAATTCGATCCGAACCGCAACGCTCTGATTGAGCCTGGCAAGCTGATTCGCTCCCGGGGTGACATGCCGACCTCGTGTGTGCTGTGTTTCTTCCATGATGTGATCGCGCACCTGCTCGGTGCCGGGCTGCTCACCGAGGTCGCCAGCCTGCGCAGCGAGATGGGTGCGCACCCGGTGTATCGCCTGTCGACTCCAGCCGGCGCGGTGGCGTTGCTGCATCCGGGCATCGGAGCGCCGCTTGCCGCAGGCATGCTGGAAGAGGCCATCGCGCTCGGGGCCCGCACCATCTTGGCCTGCGGCGGCGCCGGGGTGCTCGACCGCGCTATCGCCGTGGGCACGGTGCTGGTCCCCGCCGCCGCAGTGCGTGACGAGGGCACCTCCTACCACTACCTACCGCCTAGCCGTGAGGTGGCGCTCACGCCCGCGGTGGTCGCGGCGATCGAGGCTGCGCTCGCGGCGAAGAACGTGCCGTATCAGCGCGTCAAGACCTGGACCACGGATGCGTTCTACCGCGAAACGCCGGCACGCATCGCGCGACGCAAGGCCGAAGGCTGCGCCTGCGTCGAGATGGAAACCGCCGCCCTGTGTGCCGTGGCGCAGTTCCGCCAGGTCGTCTTCGGCCAGTTGCTCTATGGCGGTGACGATGTAAGCGGCGCCGCCTGGGATAGCCGCGGCTGGAACGGCAAGTGGTCTGTACGTGAAAACCTGACCCTGCTGGCGGCGGAGATCGCGGCGACGCTGGCCCATTAGGGCAGCAGGGCGGCGACCGCGGCAGAGGGCCGCGGACACGGCCCGTCGACGCCGCTTTCACTGCCGGCGGTACGACGGCGGTCGTTTCTTGAAACAGCCCTGTTGCCAGGGGGCGCAGGGCAGTTTCGTAGGGGGTTCTGCCCGGCACGGCGGGGTGCTGGTCGGTTCAGGGGTGGTCGGCGCGGCTGGGGGACGGTCGGGCCGACCGCTGCTCCACGCCTGGCGCCCGTCTGGCGCGAGGCGGACTAGAGATGCCGTCCGCAAGCCACTTTACGTGGCTCAGCCAGGCACGATACCGATTCCGACCCCGATTTCTTCACAGCTTCTGAGTCGTCACCACCCAGTGAACTGACCTGCGCCCGACGCCATGAGATGGCTTCCAGATGACGGGCGCGCTTGCAGTTGAGTCGTGCTCCGCGACCGCGGGAGGGCAGCCCGGTCGAAGCCCGTATTGCAGAGGTGAAATCAAACGCCCCGGCCAATCCGTGGATCAGCCGGGGCGTAGGTTGTCTGCTTGCCTGGTTCCTCTGCCGAGAGTCGACTACTTCGCCTTCTCTTCCACCGGCTTGGCGGGCACGGCAGGCGGCGGGGGCGGCGGGGGCGGCGGGGGCGCTACCGCCGCGGCCGGCGCCGGGACGACTGCGGGCGCGGGCTCGGCGACCGGGGCGGCAGGCGCGGGCGGCAGCTCAACGGCGGCGGGCGGAGTTGCTTCAGGCTTGGGCTCCGCCGGCTTGGCTTTGTCCTTGAGCAGTTCGTCGCGGTTCTTGGTGACGCTATCGACGGTGTACTTACTGACGACGTAGGTCCAGCCCTTCAGCCGCCGGTTCGTCTGCTCGGCCTTGTCCTTGTTCTCCTGCGACTTCTTGGCGAACTCCTCGTCCTTCTTCGGCTTGTCTTCCGGCTTCTCGGCGGCCTCCGGCGTGCGTTCTTTGGGGCCGTCAAAAGCGGCTTCAGCCTGCACGTTGACTTTGCCGTCGCCGCTCTCTTTGCCGATGCGCACGGTGTAGACGAAACCATCGAAGTCACGTGCCGTGAAGACCTTCGGCTTGTCCATGCCCGTATCCTCGGGCTTGAGCGCTGGGTCCGCGACATCGGTAAAGCTGGCCCAGCCGAAAGCGGTCTTGATGCTGCTGAGCTTGCCGGTGTCGACCTCTTTGCCTTCGGGCACAGGGCCGACCAGAGCCAGCTCCGCGGTCTTGCTGTCCCGCGACACACTCCACAGCTCCTGGTCAGCCGACACGAGGCGGGCATCCTTGATATCGCTAACCTTGAAGAACTCCTTCTCCAGCCAGCGGGTCGGATCGGGATCCACCGCGCTGAAGCCATCGCTGACCAGCACGACACGCTGGCTCTCCGGCAGGAGCAGGTAACGCCCGTCAGGCCAGGAACCGCCGCCGCCACCCATCATTCCCATCATCGGGTTGGGCTGAGCCGCCTCGTCTGTCTTCTTGGTGTGTTCCTTGCCGAAGATCAGCGTCTGCAGCGCCTTGCCGTCCTTGCCGTAGAACACCACCTTCGTGCCCGAGTTGTCCCCTTTGCCGGGCTCTTCAAGGTTCAAGCGCCCATACTGGCTGGCGCCCACCTTGACATTCTGAGCCGCCTTCAGCTCGCCGATCTTGACCATGAACTCCTTGAGCGTGCTGTAGCTGGCCGGATATTCGAAGCGTTCCGCCACTCGCCAGCCGTCATCCTTGCGCACCAATTTGACGGTGCCGCCCTTACCAACGATCTCAAGCCCGGTCACATCATTGACCGGAAAGCTCGGCAGCAGCGTCTCCGCCGCCGCCTGGCCCTGCCACGCGGCCTTGCGGCCAGAGCGAGCCACGAAGACGAAGCCCAGCAGCACAATGGCCGCACCGAAGATCAGGAAAAGCTGCTTCTTGTTCATTTACGCACCATTTTCCGCCGTTGCACCAGAGCCAACCCCACGCCGCACAAAGCCACCAGAGCGGGCATAGCCAAGATATTGGTCCACGTCACCGCATTCTCCAGGAAGTCAATGTCGCGGCGCAACTGCTTGCGTACCAGCTTCAACTGCTTGTTCGCTTCGGCTTCCTTCTGACGGAACTTCTTGATCGCCTCGGTGGTCTCCTTTGAGATGAAAGCGCGGTCGCTGCCCTCACCCTTGGCGCGCTGCAGCTCGCCGACCTTGGTCCGCGCTTCCTGCAGTTCATCCTCGAGGGACTTGATCTGGTCCTGCCATTGGCGTTCGGCGCGGGCCTGCAACTTGCTGATGGCCTCCAGCGGCCGGCGGATGGCGCCGCGCGAGCGGATGCCGATGAGACGGCTGTCGCCACTCAACTGCTCAACCATATTCTGCACCATGGCCAGATTGTCGTTGATGGGCTGAGCGAAGCTCGCTCCGAGGAAGTTTCCGCGCTCGACGCAGAAGTTATCGAAGATCATGTCCGAGTCGGCCACCAGGATCACCGCCGAATCGACCGTGCCTTCCTTCAGCCCGGCCACCGGCGGCGGGCTCTCCTTCGCCTCGTCCTTCTTCGCGTCGCCCTTAGCGGCGTCGTCCTCTTTAGGCTTACCGTCCGGAAAGGCGGTCTTGAACTTACCGGTGAGCCGCACGGCCAGGGCCTGAGGGACCTCCAGCGACTTGAAGTCACGCAGGATACGGTCGGGGGCGCCCTGCGCCATGAACTTCTCCACCGCCTGGACGCTCTCGGAGGTCTTCAGCAGGACGGTTTTGGTCAGCCCCGCGGCGCCGTCGCCAGACAGCGAGCCGCCGAAGATGAACAGCAGGTTATCGAGCTGTCCGGTGGCCGGGTCGCTCGGGTCGATGGCCGCCGAGGTGAGTTGCAGCACCAGCGGCATGGACTCCGGCGGCGCATCGGCGCGGCGCCGGATGCGCGCCATGAACTGGGTGTCGGCAACCAGCTTCTCCGTGTCCATCGTCACGCCCCAGGCCTGCATCAGCTTGCCCAGGGTCGAGGCGCCTGGCGGCATCATCTGCATCGGCTGTTGCTGTGACTGCGTCTCCACCATGCTCATCGGGTCGAGGAAGGCGAGAACTTTGCCGCCCCGCAGGACGAACTGGTCAATGGCGTACAGGGCCTTGTCCTTGAGGTCCTTCGGATGCACGAGCATGAGCACGCTGATGTCGCTTTCCACGGTTTCCAGGTCCGGCTGTACCTCCACGACCTCGAAGTCACGCTTGAGTTCGGTGATGACCTGCCAGGGCGGCTGTTGACTGGCGTTGGGCATCTGCATCATCATCTGCGGCGGTAC